>NZ_JBBBEM010000057.1:0-4280 GCF_037154035.1 Kineococcus sp. G2
CACGCCCCCGGTGCGCTCGGCCTCGCGCACCAGCAAGCCGGTGATGAGGAAACCGGAGACGACGAAGAACACGTCGACACCGATGAGGCCGGACCCGAGGAACGGCACCCCCGCCTGGAAGAGCAGGACCATCCCCAGGGCGACCGCGCGCAACCCCTCCACGTCCGGGCGGAACCCGCCGCCCGGCCCACCACCCGCCGGTGCGGCGCTCCCCCGCACCCGCGCGTGCCCGCCACCGTCCACGACCGTCACGCCGGCCCCCTCCCACCCCGCGGCTGTTGCGAGGTGGACCGTGCCACGGGGTCGCTGAGAGGACGCTGACGAGGCGCCCGGGTGGCGGACCCGGTGCGGTCAGAAGACCGTCAGGCCCTCGGCCCGGAAGGCGTCGCGGGCCCGCTCGGTCTGCTCCACCGTCGGTGCGGGGGTGTCCGGCAGCGGGTACGGCAGACCCATCCGCTCGTACTTGGACCGGCCCATGCTGTGGTACGGCAGGACCTCCACGCGCTCGACCGCCGGCCCCAGGGACGCGGCGATGCGCGCCACGCCGTCCACGTTCTCCTGCGCGTCGGTCAGCCCCGGCACGAGCACGAACCGGATCCACATCCGGTTGCCGCGCGCGGCCAGGCGCTCCGCGAAGCGCAGCGTCGGCGCCAGCGTGCGGGCGGTGACCCGCTTGTACGTGGCCGGGTCCGAGCTCTTGACGTCCAGGAGCACGAGGTCCACGTCGTCGAGCAGCTCGTCGCTCGCCCGCGCCCCCAGGTAGCCGGAGGTGTCCAGTGCCGTGTGCAGGTCCAGCTCCTTGGCCCTGCGCAGGAACCCCGCGGTGAAGGCCGGCTGCATCAGCGGCTCCCCGCCCGAGACCGTCACCCCGCCGCCGGAGGCGCGCAGGAAGGAGCGGTAGCGCACCAGGCGGCGGGCGTGCTCGCCCACCGTCGTGGGGGTGCCGCCGCGCACGTCCCAGGTGTCGGGGTTGTGGCAGTACCGGCAGCGCAGCGAGCACCCGCTCACCCAGGTGACCAGGCGGGTCCCCGGACCGTCCAGGGCGGTGACGAGCTCCCAGGAGTGCAGCCTGCCCTCGACGGCGTCGATGTCGACGCCGTCGAGGGTGCCGCCCGGCAGGGGCTGGACCGCGGTGCGCTCGGGGCGCACCGCGGGCGGCAGCCCCAGGTCGACCGGTGTGCTGGTCACTCGAACCTCACAGGGAGCCGTGGAAGGTGCGGTTGATGACGTCCAGCTGCTGCTCGCGGGTCAGGCGGACGAAGTTGACGGCGTAGCCGGACACGCGGATCGTCAGCTGGCCGTACTGCTCCGGGTGCTCCATGGCGTCCAGCAGCGTGGCGCGGTCCAGGACGTTGACGTTCATGTGGAAACCGCCGGAGGCCACGTACCCGTCGAGGACGCCGACGAGGTTGCCCACGCGCTCGTCGGTGGTGCGCCCCAGGCCGTCGGGGGTGACCGACGTGGTCAGGGAGATGCCGTCCAGGGCGTCCTCGTAGGGGATCTTCGCCACCGACAGCGCCGCGGCGACCATGCCGTGCCGGTCGCGACCGTTCATGGGGTTGGCGCCCGGGGCGAACGGGGCACCGGCGCGGCGGCCGTCGGGGGTGTTGCCGGTGTTCTTGCCGTAGACGACGTTCGAGGTGATCGTCAGCACCGACTGGGTGTGGCGGGCACCGCGGTACGTCTCGTGCTTGCGGATCTCCTGCATGAACCGGTGCACCAGCCACAGGGCGATGTCGTCGGCGCGGTCGTCGTCGTTGCCGTAGGCGGGGTAGTCGCCCTCGACCGCGTAGTCCACGACGAGGCCGGTCTCGTCGCGCACCGGGCGCACCGTGGCGTGCTTGATGGCCGACAGGGAGTCCGCCGCCACCGACAGCCCGGCGATGCCGCACGCCAGGGTGCGGTCGACGACCAGGTCGTGCAGCGCCATCTCGATGCGCTCGTAGGCGTACTTGTCGTGCATGTAGTGGATGACGTTCAGGGCGCTGACGTACGTCTCGGCCAGCCAGGCGATCATCGGCTCCAGCTTGGCCACGACGTCGTCGTAGTCCAGGACGTCGCCGGTGACCGGCTCGGCGACCGGGGCCACCTGCACGCCGCTGATCTCGTCGCGCCCGCCGTTGATCGCGTAGAGCAGCGTCTTGGCGAGGTTCACCCGGGCGCCGAAGAACTGCATCTGCTTGCCGACCGTCATGGCCGACACGCAGCACGCGATGGCGGTGTCGTCACCCGTGACCGGGCGCATCAGGTCGTCGCTCTCGTACTGGATGGAACTGGTGTCGATGGACACCCGGGCGGCGAACTCCTTGAAGCCCTGCGGCAGGTCCGGGGACCAGAACACCGTGAGGTTCGGCTCGGGCGCCGGGCCGAGGTTGTACAGGGTCTGCAGGTAGCGGAAGGAGGTGCGGGTGACCAGCGGGCGACCGTCCTCGCCGATGCCGCCGATGGACTCCGTCACCCACGTGGGGTCGCCGGAGAACAGCTCGTCGTAGGCGGGGGTGCGCAGGAACCGCACGATGCGCAGCTTGACGACGAAGTCGTCGACGAGCTCCTGCGCGTCCTGCTCGCTCAGGCGGCCCTCGGCGATGTCGCGCTGCAGGAACACGTCGACGAACGTGGCGGTGCGGCCCAGGGACATCGCCGCACCGTTCTGCTCCTTCACCGCGGCCAGGTAGGCGAAGTACAGCCACTGGATCGCCTCGCGGCCGGTGCGGGCGGGCCGGCTGACGTCGTACCCGTAGGAGGCGGCCATCCGCCGCAGCTCGTCCAGGGCGCGCACCTGCTCGGAGTTCTCCTCGCGCAGCTGCACGACCTCGGCGGTGCTGGGGCGCGCGTCGAGCAGGGCGCGCTCGGCCTTCTTGCCCTCGATGAGGCGCGCGGTGCCGTACAGCGCCAGGCGGCGGTAGTCGCCGATGATGCGCCCGCGGCCGTAGGCGTCCGGCAGGCCGGTGATGACGTGGGAGCGGCGGGCGGCGCGGATGGCCGGGGTGTAGGCGTCGAACACGCCCTGGTTGTGGGTCTTGCGGTACGTGGTGAAGATCTCCGCGACGCGCTCGGGCAGCTCGTAGCCGTAGGCGGCCAGGCCGTCCTGCACCATCTTCAGCCCGCCGTTGGGCATGATCGCCCGGCGCAGCGGAGCGTCGGTCTGCAGGCCGACGATGAGGTCCAGCTCGGGGTCCACGTACCCGGGGGCGTGGCTGGTGATGGTCGAGGGGGTGTCCACGTCGACGTCGTGCACGCCCTCGGCGCGCTCGGCCGGGAACATCGCGGTGAGCTTCGCCCACACGGCGCGGGTGCGGTCGGTGGGCCCGGTCAGGAAGGAGGAGTCCCCGGTGTAGGGCTCGTAGTTGCGCTGGATGAAGTCGCGGACGTCGATCTGCTCGCACCAGCGGCCCGGCGTGAACCCGCGCCAGGGCGCCGGGTCCTGCGCACCCGGGTCGTGCGTCACCGTGGTGGTGCCCGCCGGGCGTTCGGTCGTCGCGGTCATGGTCGTTCTCCTCCTCGTGCCGGTGCTCCCAGTCTCGGCACGCGCGGTGGTCGGCTCGCGGGGCGAAGGTCCCGACCCCGGCAGGTGGCGGGGTGAGCCCCGTCTCACCGCGAGGACCCCGCCTACGCTGCGCCGGGCGGCGAGGACCACCCGCGAAGCGGGTGGCGAGAGGTGGTGCGATGTCCCCCTGGGACGCGGTCGTGGTGGCACTGGCCGGCCTGGCCGCCGGGGCGATCAACGCCGTCGTCGGTTCCGGCACGCTGGTGACGTTCCCCGCGCTGCTGGCCGCGGGGTTGCCGCCGGTGAGCGCGACGATCACCAACTCGATGGGCCTGGTGCCCGGGAACCTGGCCGGGGCGGTGGGGTACCGGCGTGAACTGCGCGGGCTGGGCCCGCTGGTGCTGCGCCTGCTGCCCGCCTCCGCGCTCGGTGCCGTCACCGGGGCCTTCCTGCTGCTGCACCTGCCCGCAGCGGCCTTCGGCGCGATCGTCCCCGCCCTGGTGGCGCTGGCCGTGCTCCTCGTGGTGCTCCAGCCCCTGATCGGCACGCGGCTCTCCCGCCGCCGGGACGGCACCGCCCCCGCGGACGCGCTGACGCCCGTCGTGACGCCGCGGCGCCTGGCCGGCCTCGTCCTGGGCGCGTACGCCACGGGCACCTACGGCGGCTACTTCGCCGCCAGCCAGGGCGTCCTGCAGGTCGGCGTGTTCGGCCTGCTCGTGCGCCTGCCCCTGCAACGCCTGAACGCGGTCAAGAACGTCCTGACGTCGGTGGTCAACGCGGTCGCGGGGGGGGG
>NZ_JBBBEM010000058.1:0-389 GCF_037154035.1 Kineococcus sp. G2
GCCTCGTCCTGGGCGCGTACGCCACGGGCACCTACGGCGGCTACTTCGCCGCCAGCCAGGGCGTCCTGCAGGTCGGCGTGTTCGGCCTGCTCGTGCGCCTGCCCCTGCAACGCCTGAACGCGGTCAAGAACGTCCTGACGTCGGTGGTCAACGCGGTCGCGGCGGTGGCGTACGCCGCCACCGCCGCGCACCGCATCGACTGGGCGGCAGCCGGCCTGGTGGCGGCCGGTTCCCTGGTGGGGGGCACGCTGGGGGCCCGGTTCGGCCGGCGACTGCCCGCGGCCGTGCTGCGGGCGTTCATCGTGCTGCTGGGGGTCACGTCGTTCGTCGTCCTGGTGCGCTGACGGGACGCCGGAACCGCCCGGGCACGGGGGGGGGGGGGGGGGGGG
>NZ_JBBBEM010000059.1:0-37049 GCF_037154035.1 Kineococcus sp. G2
GGGGTCACGTCGTTCGTCGTCCTGGTGCGCTGACGGGACGCCGGAACCGCCCGGGCACGGCGCGGGGGCCCGGTGCCGCACCGGCCCGTGCCCCCGCGCCGCGGCTCAGCTCCCGACGCGCTCCACGACGAGCTCGCGCACGCGCGCGGCGTCGGCCTTGCCGCGCATCTCCTTCATGACCGCGCCGATGAGGGCGCCGGCGGCCTGCGCCTTGCCGCCGCGGATCTTCTCCACGACGCCGGGGTTCGCGGCGATCGCGGCGTCCACCGCGGCCACCAGCGCGGACTCGTCGGAGACGACGGCCAGGCCGCGCGCCTCGACGACCTGGGCGGCGCTGCCCTCCCCGGCGAGCATGCCGTCCAGGGCCTCGCGCGCCAGGCGGTCGGTGAGGGTGCCGGCCTCCACGAGGGCCTGCAGCTCGGCCACCTCCGCCGGGCCGACCCGCAGCGCGGACAGCTCCACGCCCTCGGCGTTGGCGCGCCGGGAGAGCTCACCGGTCCACCACTTGCGGGCCCCGGCCGGGGAGGCGCCGGCGGCGACGGTGGCCTCCACCAGGTCGACGGCACCGGCGTTGGCGGTGTCGCGCATCTCCAGGTCGGAGAAGCCCCACTCGGCCTGCAGCCGCTTGCGGCGCTGCGCCGGCGGCTCGGGCAGCGTGGCGCGCAGCTCCTCCACCCACGCCGGGTCCGGCGCGATCGGCACCAGGTCCGGCTCGGGGAAGTAGCGGTAGTCCTCCGCGTCGGACTTCTCCCGCCCGGACGTGGTCAGCCCGGTGTCCTCGTGCCAGTGGCGGGTCTCCTGCACGACCTTCTCCCCCGACCGGAGGACGGCGGCGTGGCGGCTGACCTCGTAGCGCACGGCCCGCTCCACCGAGCGCAGGGAGTTGACGTTCTTCGTCTCCGAGCGGGTGCCCAGCGGGGAGTCCGGGCCCGGGCGCAGCGAGAGGTTCACGTCGCAGCGCAGGGAACCCTGCTCCATCTTCACGTCCGAGACGTCCAGCGCGCGCAGCAGGTCCCGCAGGGCCGCCACGTAGGCGCGCGCCACGTCCGGGGCGCGCTCCCCGGTGCCCTCCAGGGGCCTGGTGACGATCTCGATGAGCGGGATGCCGGCGCGGTTGTAGTCCACCAGGGAGTACTCCGCGCCGTGGATGCGGCCGGTGGAACCACCCACGTGCAGGGACTTGCCGGTGTCCTCCTCCATGTGGGCGCGCTCGATGAGCACCCGGTAGGTGAACGCCGGCTTGGAGCCGTCCTCGCTGGCGGGGACGTCCACGTCCAGCCACCCGTCGTACGCGATCGGCTCGTCGTACTGGGAGGTCTGGAAGTTCTTCGGCATGTCCGGGTAGAAGTAGTTCTTCCGGGCGAAGCGGCAGTACGAGGCGATCGTGCAGTTCAGCGCCAGGCCGATGCGGACCGCCGACTCCAGCGCCTTGGCGTTCAGCACCGGCAGCGAACCGGGCAGCCCCAGCGAGGTGGGGTCCACCTGGGTGTTCGGCGCGGCGCCAAACTCCGTGGGCGCGGCGGAGAACATCTTCGTCACGGTCGACAGCTCGACGTGGACCTCCAGGCCCAGTACCGGGTCGAACTGCGCCACGGCCTCGTCGTAGTCGATCAGCTCAACGGTCACGGGTCCTCCAACCAAGGGTGTCCAGCAGGTTCTCGATGTCGTGCTCGAAGGCACGGAAGGATGGCAGTCGCCGCAAGGCCGCGAGCGGCAGGCGTTCCGCCAGGAGCGGCAGGTACACCCCAGGCCCGGGAGCCTTGCGGCGGGGTCGCACACCCAGGGCAGCCACGTCACGCAGCGTCAGTTTCGGATCGCTCAACCTCTCGGGCTCGGTGAGGCGGTCGGCCTCGTGCACACGCGTCGCGTCCACCCCGGCCCCCAGGACGCGTTCGAGCACCTCCGTGTCGGCGAGAGCCCAAGCCTCCATCTCACGCACGGGCACCAGCGGCAGCAGCGCGCCTGGCCCACCCTCGCGCTGCCACACCTCCTCGACGGGCGCGAAGGACTTGCGGAGCTCGCGATCGACGTCAGCGGAACCGTCGACGTGCAGCAGGACCACGTCGAGGGGACGCTCCCGCCTGGACCTCTCGAGGACCCACCTCTCCCTGCTCACGTCACCCGGGTTGCTCACCACGACGGGGCGAACGTCCACCTCCACCGGTGACTCGACGAGCCGGTGGCAGACGTCCTGCAGCGAGCGCTGGACGACCACGGGCAGGAACTCCTCGTCACTGCCCCCCTCCAGGAGGGTCAGCGCGACCAGGTACCTCACCGCGGGTTCACCACCCGATCAGCTTCCCCGCGCGTCAGTCCGCTCTGCTCAGCTCGCACGTCGAAGGGCAGCACGAGCTGGGCGTCGGCGTCCTCGGGGAGCGCTTCGCCCTCTTCGAGCACGCGGCGTGCCCGGGTGACCCGGGACACCGCTCCAGCCTCGACACGCGCCGTGGAGTCGACCACCACGAGCTCGTCGACGAGGGAGGTCAGCGGGAGCTTGGGCGAGTGGCTGGACACCAGCAACTGGACGAGAGCAGGCGGCTTGCCGTGGGAATCGAGCACCACGTCGGCCTGGGTGTCGGTCACCAGGTCCCGCAGAACCTCGATCAAGGGGCCGAGCCGTGCCGGCTGGATGCCGTTCTCCGGTTCCTCGAAGCACAGGACGCCCGGACTGACGGGCTCGTACAACGCGGCCAGGACCGCCAGGAGGCGCAGGGTGCCGTCCGAGGCGACACGGGCGCTGATGGTTCCCTCGTCCCTGCTCCGCAGCACCACCTCCCACTGGCCTCGCGCGTTGTTCTCCGCGACCTCCACGGCCGAGAACCCCCGGATCACCCGAGCCAGGTCCGCTGCCAACGCGTCGAGACCTGGACCGCTCCTCCGGGAGGCGCGTGCGATCGTCTCCAGCACCCAGGCGAGGTTGGAACCGTCCCGTTGCAGACGGTCGTTCGCCTGTCCGACCGGTGAGGGCTGGCGGAGAACAGCGGGATCGAGCTGCAGGACGCGCCAGCGTTCGATCTCCCGCCGCACCGCGTACAGAATCGGCGAGTAGTCAGCGGTCGGCACGCTCGTGAGCACGGACGCCGTGGCGTTGCTCGCAGGCAGGCGGCGCGGGGCACCTTGACGGTTGACGCCCACCCGCCGTCCGGTGAACGTGAACCGCTTGTCCTGCTCCCCCTCGGTGACCAGGATCTTCCACTGGCTGGCGCCGTACTTCAGGTAGGTGTCCGCGAAGTCGCGGCTCACCGTCTTGCGCAGAGGATCCGTGGAGGCCTTGATCGGGAAGATGAACTCCGACTCGACCCAGGGGCGGTTGATGCCGTCGTCACCCTCGCGCACCTCCAGGGTGATCTCGTACCGGACGCGTGTGTGCGGTAGGACCTCGCGCGTGCCGAAGGTGTCCACCACCTCGGGGTCGAGCAGGAGCTCCACCGCGAAGCTCATCCGAGAGGCCG
Organism: Kineococcus sp. G2; assembly: GCF_037154035.1. Taxonomy (NCBI): domain Bacteria; kingdom Bacillati; phylum Actinomycetota; class Actinomycetes; order Kineosporiales; family Kineosporiaceae; genus Kineococcus; species Kineococcus sp. G2. The sequence continues at coordinate 3,453 of NZ_JBBBEM010000059.1, forward strand.
TCCGGTCGCCGTGGCGGCGGAACTGCTCGGCGGCCTCCCCCCGTCCACCGGCCAGCGCCTGAGCGACCGGCATCGACACCAGGCGCGACAGCAGCGTGAGCGCGTCGAAGATGTTCGACTTCCCGCTGGCGTTGGCTCCGACGATCGCGGTGAACGGGCGGAGGTCGACGGAGAAGCCGGCGAACGACTTGAACCCGTCGACCTCCAGCTTGGTGATCACGCCGAGCCCGCACCCTTCCACTCCGGGACCTGCGCGAGCAGCGGTCCGCCCCACCTCGCCACCAGGCGCGCCTCCAGGGCTGCACCCACCCGGTACAGCCGGTCGTCGGCCTGCTGCGGGGCGAGGACCTGCAGCCCGACCGGCAGCCCGTCCGACAGGCCCACCGGCAGGGACATGCCGGGGATCCCGGCCAGGTTGGCCGGGATGGTGGCGACGTCGCCGGCGTACATCGCCAGCGGGTCGTCCAGCTTCTCCCCCAGCCGGTACGCCACGGTCGGCGCGGTGGGCGAGACCAGCACGTCGACCTGCCCGAACGCGTCGGCGAAGTCGCGCTGGACGAGGGTGCGGACCTTCTGGGCGCTGCCGTAGTAGGCGTCGTAGTACCCGGCCGACAGCGCGTAGGTGCCGAGGATGATCCGGCGCTTGGCCTCGTCGCCGAAACCGGCGGCGCGGGTGGCGCGCATGACCTGCTCGGCGGTGACGCCCTCCCCCTCGGGGACCACGCGCAGGCCGTAGCGCATGCCGTCGTAGCGGGCGAGGTTGCTGGACGCCTCGCTGGGCAGGATCAGGTAGTACGCGGCGAGCGCGTGCACGATGTTCGGCAGGCTCAGCTCGACGACCTCGGCGCCGGCGGCGCGCAGCTCGTCCAGGGCCTCCGTGAACCGGGCGAGGACACCCGGCTCGTACCCGTCGCCGGACAGCTCGCGCACCACGCCGACCCGCACGCCGGTGAGGTCGCCGGTGGCACCGGCGCGCGCCGCGCCGACCACGTCCGGCACGGCCTCGGGGATCGAGGTGGAGTCGTACGGGTCGTGCCCGGCGATGACGGCGTGCAGCAGCGCGGTGTCCAGCACGGTGCGCCCGCACGGGCCCGCCTGGTCCAGGGAGCTGGCCAGCGCCACCAGCCCGTAGCGCGAGACGCCGCCGTAGGTGGGCTTGACGCCGACGGTGCCGGTGACGGCGGCGGGCTGGCGGATGGAGCCGCCGGTGTCCGAGCCGATCGTCAGGGGCGCCTCGAACGCGGCCAGCGCCGCGGCGGACCCGCCGCCGGAACCGCCGGGGATGCGGGCGGGGTCCCACGGGTTGCGGGTGGGGCCGAACGCGGAGTGCTCGGTGGTCGAGCCCATCGCGAACTCGTCCATGTTCGTCTTGCCGAGCACGACCAGGCCGGCGGCGTGCAGCTCGCGCACCACGGTCGCGTCGTACGGCGGCACCCAGCCGGCGAGCATCCGGGAACCGCAGGTGGTGGGCATGCCCTTCGTGGTGAGCACGTCCTTCACGCCGATCGGCACCCCGGCCAGCGGCCCGAGCACCGCCCCGGCGGCGCGGTCGGCGTCCACCTGGCGGGCGCGGGCCAGCGCCCCCTCGGCGTCGACGTGCAGGAAGGCGTGCACCCCGTGCGGGTTCTCCCCGGAGGTGGGGCCGTCGACGGCCTCGATGCGCTCCAGGTGCGCCCGGACGACCTCCTCGGAGGAGACGACCTTCGCGCGCAGGCCCTCGGCCAGGCGCGCGGCGTCCCAGCGGACGAGCTCGGAGACGCCGCTCACGCGTCCTCCTCCAGGATCTGCGGGACGCGGAAGCGCCCGTCCTCGGCCTCGGGGGCGGCGGCCAGCGCGTCCTCGGCGCTCAGGCCGGGCCGCACCACGTCGGGGCGGGTGACGTTGGTCAGGGGCACGGGGTGCGAGGTGGCGGGCACGTCGCCGGAGACGGCGGAGGCGACCTGCTGGACCGCGTCGAGGACCGCTCCGAGCTGGCCGGCCACCCGGTCCAGCTCCTCGTCGGTCATGTCGATGCGCGTCAGGCGCGCGAGGTGCTCGACCTCGGGACGGGAGATGGTGGACACGACGGGTGAGTCTAGGACGGGCCCACCAGCAGCTGCGTGGCGGCGAGCTCGCGGTACAGCGGGGAGCGCTCCAGCAGCTCCCCGTGGGTGCCCGCGGCGGTGGTGCGCCCGTCCTCCAGGACGACGATCTGGTCGGAGTCGACCACGGTGGACAACCGGTGGGCGACCACGACGAGGGTGCGCCGGTCGGCGGCGGCGGCCAGCGCCTCGCGCAGCAGCGCCTCGTTGCGGGCGTCGAGGCTGGCGGTGGGCTCGTCGAGCAGCAGCAGCTCCCCCGGCCCCAGCAGCGCGCGGGCGATGGCCAGGCGCTGGCGCTGCCCGCCCGACAGGAGCACGCCGCGCTCGCCGACCTCCGCGGCCAGGCCCGGGCCGCGCTCGGCGAGCTCGCGCAGGCCGACGGCGTCCAGGGCGGCGAGGACCTGCTCGTCGGTGGCGTCCGGCGCGGCGAGCACGAGGTTCTCGCGCAGGGTGCCGGCCAGGACGGGGGCGTCCTGCTCGACGTACCCCAGGCGGGCGCGCAGCGCGGCGCGCGGGAGGTCGCGCACGTCCACCCCGTCCACCCGAACGCTGCCGGCGTCGGCGTCGTGGAAGCGCTCCACGAGGGAGAGCAGCGTGGACTTGCCGGCGCCGGAGGGGCCGACGAGGGCGGTGCGGGTGCCGCGCGGCACGGCGAAGCTCACCCCGCGCAGCGCCGGGGTGCCGTCGGGGTAGGCGAAGGCGACGTCGTCGAACTCCAGCAGCGGGCGCTCGCGCCCGCCCCGGTCCGCGGTGCGCGCGGGGGCCGGGACGGCGGCGCGCGGGGCGTCCTCCTCCACCGGCAGCTCCAGCACCTCCTGCACGCGGGTCAGGGCGGCCGCGCCCGCCTGCACGACCGTCCACGTCTGCACGAGCTGGCCCAGCGGCGCGACGAGGGTGAACAGCAGCAGCACGAACCCGACGAGCTCGGCCACGCTCGTGGCGCCGGAGGCGACGCGGGCCCCGCCCACGCCCAGGACGGCGACGAAGGCGCCCTGCACGGACACCTGCATCGCCGGGCCGAGCAGCGCCCGCACGCGCGAGGCGCGCACGGCGGCGTCGCGGGCGCGGCCGGCCGCGGCGACGACCCCTGCCAGCTCGCGGTCGGTGGCGCCGCTGGCGCGCAGGGTGCGCAGGGCGCCGAGCACCCGGCCGACGGCGGAGCTCATCGCCCCCACCTCGGTCTGGGTGGCGAGGGTGAGCCGTCCCAGCCGGCTGGAGGCCACCGCGATCGCCGTGCCCGCCACCGCGACCGCGACGAGCGTCACCGCCAGCAGCACCGGGTCCAGGAGGGCCATGAGCACGACCGCGCCGAGGAAGGTGAGGACGGTGGCGAGCAGGTCGAACAGCCCGGAGGTGACGACGGCGGCCAGGGCCGTGGTGTCGCCGGACACGCGCGAGAGCAGGTCACCGGAGGCGCGCGCGTCGCGGGCGGCGACCGTGAGGCGGGCCAGCCGGGTCACCAGGGAGGTGCGCACGCCCAGCACGACGCCGGCACCGGCGCGCTCGAGCAGGAACTGCCGGGCGCCGTCGGTGAGCGCGCCGAGCAGCACCACGGCCACCAGCAGCGCGGCCACGGGGACGAGGGGCGAGCCGTCCTGCACGACCCGCACGACGGCGGCGACGGCCAGCGGCTGGGCCAGCGCCGTGGCCGCGCCCACCAGCGACAGCAGCACCGCGACGGCGATCGCGGTGCGGTGCGGGCGCAGGTGCGGCAGCAGCAGGCGGCCCGCCTCGCGCAGCGGCAGGACGGACGGCGCCGCAGCGGCTCCGGCGGGGGTCGCGGCCGGGGGCTGCGGGGTGCTCACCCGGCGCAGTGTCCCCGTCGCGGGCCCGGCCCGCGTCCCCCGTCGGTCGCGGTTCCGCGTCGGGCGAACGGAGGTGTTCCCGGCTTGTGACGGGTGACACGGGCGTGGAGGGTGCCGGCGTGGGTCATCATGGACGCACGTCCGGTGCGGCGAAGCTGCCGCCCCTGAGAGGAGAACACCGATGACCGTCCTCACCCGCGCTCGCCGCCTGGCGCTGCTGGCAGGTGGCCTCGGGCTGGCGATCGCCGCGAGCGGTTGCGCCACCGCCGAGCAGGCCGGGGTCGACGAAGGTGCCGACGCCGGCACCGACGTCGCCGGGGCCGAGATCGACTGCTCGCAGTTCGACCAGTTCGGCGACAGCCTCGACGGGACCGAGGTGGAGGTCTACACCTCCATCGTCACCCCCGAGGACCAGCCGTTCCTCGACACGTTCGAGCCGTTCACCGAGTGCACCGGCATCACGGTGAACTACAACGGCACCAAGCAGTTCGAGGCCCAGCTGCCCGTGCGCGTGCAGTCCGGCAACGCCCCGGACATCGCTTTCCTGCCGCAGCCGGGCCTGCTGGAGCGGATGGTCTCCACCGGGGAGGTCGCCCCCGCACCGGAGGCGGTGGCGCAGAACGTCGAGGAGCACTGGAGCGAGGACTGGCGCGAGTACGGCTCCGTCGACGGCACCCTCTACGCCGCCCCGCTGGGCGCGAACGTCAAGTCCTTCGTGTGGTACTCGCCGACGGCCTTCGAGGAGGCCGGCTACGAGGTTCCGCAGACGTGGGACGAGCTGATGGCCCTGACCGACCAGATCGTGCAGGACCACCCCGAGACCAAGCCGTGGTGCGCCGGCATCGGCTCCGGCGAGGCCACCGGCTGGCCGGCCACCGACTGGCTCGAGGACGTCGTCCTGCACGAGCTGGGGCCGGACGTCTACGACCAGTGGATCGCGCACGAGATCCCGTTCAACGACCCGCGGATCGTGGCGGCGCTGGACCGCGTCGGCTCGATCCTGCGCAACCCCACCTACGTCAACGGCGGCTTCGGCGACGTGGCGTCCATCGCGACGACGACCTTCCAGGACGCCGGCATCCCCATCACCCAGGGCAACTGCTGGCTGCACCGCCAGGCGTCCTTCTACCAGGCCAACTGGCCCGAGGGCACCGAGGTGGCCGAGGACGGCGACGTCTTCGCGTTCCCGTTCCCGCAGATCGGCGAGTCGGCCGGCAAGACGGTCGTCGGCGGCGGTGAGTTCGTCGCCGCGTTCGCCGACCGGCCCGAGGTGCAGGCGCTGCAGTACTACCTGTCCACCCCGGAGTGGGCCAACCTCAAGGCCCAGGCCACCGGCCCCGGCTGGCTGAGCGCCAACACGGGTCTGGAGCTGGACAACCTCGCCAGCCCGATCGACCGGCTGGCGGCCGAGCAGCTGCAGGACGAGTCCGTCACGTTCCGCTTCGACGCCTCCGACCTCATGCCCGCCGCCGTCGGCGCGGCCGCTGAGTGGAGCGAGCTGACCGCGTGGATCGCGGCCGGTCAGGACACCCAGACGACCCTCGACAACATCGAGGCCGCCTGGCCCGCCAGCTGACGAGCTCCCCGAGGGGCCGGGCACCGCACCTGGTGCCCGGCCCCTCGGCCGCCGTCCGCACACCTCCGTCCGCTCCCCTCACCGAGGAGGTCCTCCGGTGGATTGGCTGCTCGAGGCCGACAGCACCGCTCACAAGCTCGCCCTCATGGTCGTCGCCGTCCTCGCCTTCGTGGTGGTGATGGGCGTGATCCTCTTCGCCGTCGACAAGCCCAAGCGGGTGCCCACCTGGGTGATCGTCGCCGGCTTCATCGGTCCCGCCCTGCTGCTGGTGACCGTCGGGCTGGTGTACCCGGCCCTGAACACGCTGTGGCTGTCCCTGAAGTCCGCCGACGGCAGCACGTTCGTGGGCCTGGACAACTACGCGCAGGTCTTCACCACCGACGGCCTGCAACTGGTCCTGCGCAACACGGTGCTGTGGGTGGTCCTGGTGCCGCTCATCTCCACCGCCTTCGGGCTCGTCTACGCCTACCTGGTGGACCGCACCCGCTTCGAGTCCCTGGCCAAGGCGCTCATCTTCCTGCCCATGGCCATCTCCGGCGTGGCCGCCGGCCTCATCTGGCGGTTCGTCTACGAGTACCGCCCGGACCAGCCGGGCATCGAGCAGATAGGCCTGCTGAACCAGCTCCTCGTCTGGCTCGGCCTGGACCCGTACCAGTTCCTGCTGCACCAGCCGTGGAACACGTTCTTCCTCATCGTGGTGATGATCTGGATCAACGCGGGCTTCGCCATGACGGTGCTGTCCGCCTCCATCAAGGCCATCTCCGACGACATCGTCGAGGCCGCCCGTCTGGACGGCGCCAGCTCGTTCCAGATGTTCCGCTCGGTCACGGTGCCGAGCATCCGCCCGGCACTGGTGGTCGTCCTGACCACCGTCGCCATCAGCACCCTGAAGGTCTTCGACATCGTGTACGTGATGACCGGTGGGCAGTTCGGCACCTCGGTGGTGGCCAGCGAGTTCTACTCGCAGTCCTTCCGCCAGTTCAACCAGGGCCTGGGCGCGGCGCTGGCGGTCCTGCTGTTCGTCCTGGTGATCCCGATCATCGTCTACAACGTGCGGCAGATGCGCATGGCGGAGGAGGTCCGGTGAGCGGGCAGGCCGACACCACGCGGGTCGTCACGAACCCCACCGGGGAGATCGAGTCCCACCCCCGCAAGCTCACGCGGGCGGAGAAGCGGGCGATCGCGGCGAAGAACCGCCTCAGCTCCCCGGCCGCCTCCGCGATCGCGCTGCTCATCGCGGCGCTGTGGACGATCCCGACCCTGGGGCTGCTCGTCACGAGCTTCCGGGTGGAGAGCGACATCCAGACCGACGGGTGGTGGAACGTCTTCACCCGCCCGCTGTTCACCGGGTACAACTACGTCTCCGCGCTCGAGACCGGTCTGGGCGACAACTTCGTCAACACGCTCGTCATCACGATCCCGGCCGTGATCATCCCCATCACCCTGGCACTGCTGGCGGCGTACGCGTTCGCCTGGATCCCCTTCCGGGGCCGCGAGGTGCTCTTCGTCGCCGTCTTCGCCCTGCAGGTGGTGCCGCTGCAGGTCACGCTCATCCCGCTGCTGAGCCTCTACGTCGACATCGGCATCGCCGGGTCCTTCTGGACGGTGTGGCTCTCGCACACCATGTTCGGCCTGCCCCTGGCGATCTTCCTGCTGCACAACTTCATGAAGGACGTGCCCGCCTCGCTGGTGGAGGCGGCGCGCATGGACGGCGCCGGGCACGTGACCGTCTTCTTCAAGGTGCTGCTGCCGCTGCTGGTCCCGGCCATCGCGGCCTTCGGCGTCTTCCAGTTCCTGTGGGTGTGGAACGACCTGCTCATCGCCCTGACGTTCGCCGGCGGCGACGCCACGCCGCTGACCTCGGCGATCGCCGACCTCGCCGGCACGCGCGGCAACGCCTGGTACCTGCTGGCGCCGGGCGCGTTCCTGGCGATGGCCGTGCCGCTGGCGGTGTTCCTGGGCCTGCAGCGGTTCTTCGTCCGCGGCCTGCTGGCCGGCTCCGTCAAGGGCTGAGCCCCACGGGGTGAGCCTCAGGAGCTGATCGCTCGCGCAGCGCCCGGACGGGTCACGTCCGGGCGCTGCGCGTCCTCCGGGTGGGCGCGCAGCGCGACGACGGCGACGTCGTCACCGGGGTCGGGCGCCACCCGGGTCACCACCGCGTCGACGAACTCCTCCAGCGGCAGGTGCGCCAGCTCGCCCGCCGCCTCCAGCAGGCGGGCCAGGCCGGTGTCCAGCGACTCGTCGCGGCGCTCGACCAGGCCGTCGGTGTAGAGCAGGACGGTGGCCCCGGGCAGCAGCGGCACGCTGTGGTCGCCGCGGCCGGACTCCGGCGCCAGGCCGAGCAGCAGGTCGGCCGGCTCCTCCAGCAACCGCGCACCGGCGCCGGGCTCCAGCAGCAGCGGCGGCGGGTGCCCGGCGTTGGACCAGCGCAGGGTCCGCAGCCCCTCCGCACGTTGCTGGGCGCTCTGCTCCACCCGGGCCAGCACGGCGGTCGCGAGGGTCGTGACACCGAGGTGGTGCAGGGCGCGGTCGAAGCTGGCGACCACCTTCCCCGGGGGGTCCGCCACCGTCTGCGCCACGCCGCGCAGCACACCCCGCAGCTGCGCCATCTCGGCGGCGGCCACGCGGTCGTGGCCGGTGACGTCGCCGATGACGATGGTGGTGGAGCCGTCCGAGGTCAGGAACGCGTCGTACCAGTCACCGCCGACCTGCGCCTCCTGCGCGGCCGGCAGGTAGCGCACCGCGATCTGCAGGTGGTCCGGCTGCGGCGGCTCGGTCAGCAGCGAGCGCTGCAGCGCCTCGGCGAGCGTGCGGGTGGCCTGCGCACGGCGACGTTCGTCCTGCAGCCGGCGCACGCGCTCCAGGGCTTGCGCGCACTGCGCGGCGAACGCCTCCAGCAGCCGCACCTCGTCGCCGTCCAGCGGCAGCGGCTCGGCCCACCCCACCGCCACCGACCCCAGCGGCTCACCGCCGCCGGTGGACAGCGGCAGCGCCGCCCACGCCGGCAGGTCCGCCGCGCCGGGCAGCGGCACGCTCGTGGCCCAGCGGCAGCCCTCACCGGCCGGCACCGCCCGGCCGCGGGCGGCGACGGCCACCGGCGCGTCGGAGGTGAGCGGGACGCGCGCGGTCGGCGCGGTCGCCGCCGGTCCCTCACCGTCGAGGAAGGTCAGCGCCAGCTCGGCTCCCTCGCGCAGCGCCACCACCACGGCCTGCGCACCGGTGGCGGCGCGCCCGTGCCGGGCGAGGCGCTCCAGCACCCCGGGCACGGTCTCGGCGGCGGCGAGGGCGGAGGCCGCGGCGGCCAGGCCCGCGAGGCGCCGCGCGGTGCGCCGCTCCCGCTCCCCGGAGCGGCGCAGCTCGGCGTTGAGCTCCTCCAGCTCGCGGGTGCGCTCGAAGAGGTCGCCCTCGACCTGCTGCACGCGCTCGGACCACTGCTGCTCGTCGGCCACCGCGCGGCGGGCGGCCTCGCGGTCGCGGACGTAGTCGGTGATGTCGTCGGAGCGGTGCAGCAGCAGCACCACCTCGCCGCGCTCGTCGAGGACCGGGACGTTGCGCGGGCTCCAGAACCGCTCCTCGAAGCCGCCGCCGGGCACGGGGATGTCGTACTTCTGCAGGGCCATGGTGTGCGGGCGGCGGGTGTCGCGGGCCAGTTCCAGGGAGGCGCGCAGGTTGCGCAGGCCGTCCGCGGCCGGGTCGTCGGGGTTCATGGGGAAGACGTCGAACAGGTGCCGGCCCACCTGCTGCTCCAGCGTGGTGCCGGTGGCCTCCAGCCGCGCCCGGTTGGCGTGGACGATGACGAGGTCGGGCGTCAGCAGCAGGAACGGTGCCGGCGCCTGGTCGAAGACCTCCGCGTAGTCGGGCACGGGCAGGTCCGCGCCCCGCCCCCGTGCGGGGTCCTCGCCGCTCACGCGCGTCCTCCTGCTGCTCACCGACCTGGCTGCCCCTCCACCCGATCACCCCGCGCGGCGCCGCGCCACCGCAGCGAGCCCGCGTGGCGGGCGGTGGGACCGGCTCGTACCGTCGGCGCCGTGACGACGACGTCTGCCCCCGCCACCGCCGCGCGCACCGCCCACCCGCTGCGCGTCCTCATGTGCGCACCCGAGCACTTCACCGTCTCGTACGAGATCAACCCCTGGATGGACGCCGCCACACCGGTCGACGTCCAGCGGGCGCGGGCGCAGTGGGACGGGCTGCGGGCCGTGTTCGAGCGGCTGGGCCACGCGGTGGAGGTGGTGCCGGCGGTGCCCGGCCTGCCGGACATGGTCTACGCCGCCAACGGTGCCCTGGTCACCCCGCAGGGCTCGGTGGGCGTGCGCTTCCTGCACCCCGAACGCGCCGGCGAGGCGGAGGCGTACGCCCGCTGGCTGGAGCAGCACGGCCTGGGCCCGGTGCACCGGCCGGTGCACGTCAACGAGGGCGAGGGCGACCTGCTCGTGGTGGGCGAGCACCTGCTGGGCGGGCACGGCTTCCGCACCGGCGAGGCGGCGCACCGGGAGGTCGAGGAGGTCCTCGGCCGGCCGGTGACCTCCCTGCGGCTCGTGGACCCGCGCTTCTACCACCTGGACACGGCCCTGACGGTCCTGGACGACGATCCGGAGCACCCCGACGTCGCCTACTTCCCCGGCGCGTTCGACGAGGCCTCGCGCCGGACGCTGGAGGAGCTGTTCCCGCACGCGCTGCTCACCGACGACGCCACCGCCGAGGTGCTGGGCATGAACGCCGTCAGCGACGGGCTCCACGTGGTGCTCTCCCCGCGCGCCCAGCGCTACGCGCAGCAGCTCGAGCAGCGCGGGTACGTGCCCGTGCCCGTGGACCTCTCCGAGCTGCTGCGCGGCGGCGGCGGCGCGAAGTGCTGCACGCTCGTGCTGCGCCGGTAGGGCTCAGTCCTCCTCGTCCCCGCCGGACTCGCCGTCCGCGGGCTCCGCGACGGCCTCCGGCCCACCGGCGAGCAGTGCCCGGAAGCCGTCCTCGTCGAGGACCCGCACCCCCAGCTGCTCGGCCTTGTCCGCCTTGGAGCCGGGCGCGTCGCCGACCACGACGAAGCTCGTCCTCTTCGACACGCTCGCGGACGCCTTGCCGCCGCGGACGAGGATCGCCTCCTTCGCCTCGTCGCGGCTGAACCCGGCCAGCGAGCCGGTGACCACGACCGTCAGGCCCTCCAGGGTGCGCGGGGTGGACTCGTCGCGCTCGTCCTCCATGCGCACCCCGGCGCGGCGCCACTTGTCCACGACGGCGCGGTGCCAGTCGACCTCAAGCCACTCGCGCACCGCCTCGGCGATGGTGGGGCCCACGCCCTCGGTGGCCGCCAGCTCCTCCACGGACGCGGCCTCGATCGCCTGGAACGAGCCGAACCGGCCCGCCAGCGCGCGCGCCGCCGTGGGGCCGACGTGCCGGATCGACAGGCCCACCAGCACCCGCCACAGGGGTTGCGACTTGGCCGCCTCCAGGTTCGCCAGCAGCCGGCGGCCGTTCGCCGACAGGGTGCCGTCCTTGTTGGTGAACAGCGGCACCCGCAGCAGGTCGTCCTCGGTGAGGTCGAACAGGTCGCCCTCGTCGGTGACGACCCCGGCCTGCGGCAGCGCGGTGGCCGCCTCGTACCCCAGGGCCTCGACGTCGAAGGAGCCGCGACCGGCGATGTGGAAGATGCGCTCGCGCACCTGCGCGGGGCAGCTGCGCGCGTTGGGGCAGCGGATGTCGACGTCGTCGGCGCGCATCCGGCGCAGCGGCGTGCCGCACTCGGGGCAGTGCGTGGGGAAGGCGAACTCGCGCTCGTCGCCGGTGCGCAGGTCCACCACCGGGCCGACGACCTCGGGGATGACGTCGCCGGCCTTGCGCACCACGACCGTGTCGCCGATGAGGACGCCCTTGCGCTTGACCTCGTCGGCGTTGTGCAGGGTGGACAGCTGCACCGTGGAACCGGCGACCTTCACCGGTTCGAGGTGCGCGAACGGGGTGACCCGACCGGTGCGGCCGACGTTGACGCGGATGTCCAGCAGCTTGGTGGTCACCTCCTCCGGCGGGTACTTGAAGGCGATGGCCCACCGCGGTGCGCGGGAGGTGGCGCCCAGCCGGCGCTGCAGCGGCACCTGGTCCACCTTGACGACGACCCCGTCGATCTCGTGCTCGACGTCGTGGCGGTGCTCGCCGTAGTACCGCACGTACTCGGCGACCTCGGGCAGGGTGTCGACGACCTTCGCGCGCGGGGAGGTGGGCAGCCCCCAGGCGGCGAGCTTGGCGTACGCCTCGGACTGGGTGGCGTTCTCCATGCCGCGCCGCGCACCGATCCCGTGCACGAGGACGCGCAGCGGGCGGGCGGCGGTCACCCGGGGGTCCTTCTGCCGCAACGACCCGGCCGCGGCGTTGCGCGGGTTCGCGAACGGCGGCCTGCCCGCGTCCATGATGCGGGCGTTGAGCTCCTCGAAGGCGGCGACGTGGAAGAAGACCTCCCCGCGCACCTCGAGGAACTCCGGCACGTCCTCACCGCTCAGCCGCTGCGGGACGTCGCCGATGGTGCGCACGTTCAGGGTGACGTCCTCGCCCGTGCGGCCGTCGCCGCGGGTGACCCCGCGCACCAGGTGCCCGTCCTCGTAGACCAGGTCGATCGCCAGGCCGTCGATCTTCGGCTCGCACAGGTAGCGCGCCCCCTCGCCCACCTCCTTCTCCACCCGCGCGGCCCACGCGGCCAGCTCGTCGGTGGAGAAGGCGTTGTCGAGGCTGAGCATGCGCTCGGGGTGGTCCACGGCGGTGAACTCGGTGGAGAACGTGCCGCCCACCGTCTGCGTCGGCGAGTCCGGGGTGCGCAGCGCCGGGTGCTCCTCCTCCAGCGCCCGCAGCTCCCGCTCCAGGCCGTCGTACTCCGCGTCGCTGATCGGCGAGGCGTTGCGCACGTAGTAGGCGAACCGGGCGGCCTCGATCCGCTGGACCAGCTCCTCCCAGCGGTGCCGCGCGGCGGCGGGGACCTCCCCGTGCAGCGGGTCCGGGGCGGTGCTCTCGGCGCTCTGGCTCACGGTGGACATCCTGCCGCGCCGCTCCGACACGCGCCGGGTGGGGCGGCGGGCGAGGCGGCGGGCGAGGCGGCGGGCGGCGGCACCGAGCGGGCACCCAGCGTTCACCGGGGCGACGCCCGGCGTCCCTCCGGGGGTCCGGCGCGCTGCCCTACCGTCCCCGCCCGTGATCCCCCGCACCCGGCGCTCCGCCGCCGCCCTCGTCCTGTCCGGCGCCGTGCTCACCGGCACGCTGGCCGGCACCCTCGCCGGCACCGCCTCCGCCCGCGAGGACCGCTTCGACGACGACTTCCCCGCCCAGTCCGCCCGCCTGGTGGACCGGCACGTCCTGCCCGCGCGGACCTTCGGCGAGCCGGTGCCCAGCGGCTCGGCGATCGAGGGCGCCAACGGCGTGGTCGCGCCGTTCGACGCGCAGCCCGTGCAGGGTTTCTCCGGAAACCTCGTCCAGCCCGACGGCAGCTGGCTGGTGCTGTCGGACAACGGCTACGGCGCCAAGGCGAACAGCGCGGACTTCCTGCTCGCCGTGCACCGCCTGCAGCCCGCGGACGACGGTTCCGTCGCCGTGGTCCCCGGCGGGTTCACCCTGTCCGACCCGTACCGGAAGGTCACCTGGCAGCTGACGCGCGAGGACCGTCGCCTGACCGGGGCCGACTTCGACGTGGAGTCCTTCCGGCAGGCGCCCGACGGCACGTTCTGGTTCGGCGAGGAGTTCGGGCCGTACCTGCTGCACACCGACGCCGCGGGCCGGCTGATCCAGGCCCCGGTGCCGCTGCCGGGCGTCGCCTCCCCCGACAACCCCCTGCTGGGTGAGGCCGAGGCGAACCTCGGCGGCAGCAAGGGCTTCGAGGGCATGGCGGTGTCCGCCGACGGGCGCTACCTGTTCCCGATGCTGGAAGGCCCCGTCGCCGGCGACGACGCGCAGGACCTGCGCGTGATGCGCTACGACACGGAGCAGCACCGCTACCGCGGCGAGGAGTTCACCTACCGGCTGGAGTCGCCGACGAACGCCATCGGCGACTTCACCCGCGTCGACGACCACCGGTTCCTGGTGCTGGAGCGCGACGGCGGTGAGGGTGCGGCGGCCGTGTTCAAGGCCGTCTTCCTCGTCGACACCAGCCGCACCGACGCCGCCGGGCACCCGCTGAAGACGCAGCTGGTGAACCTCATGGCGGTGCCGGACCCGGACGGCGTCGCTCCCGAGCTGAGCGCGGCCTCGGGCTACGTGACGTTCCCGTTCCAGACCATCGAGAGCGTCGACGTGGTGGACGAGCACACCATCGTCGTCGGCAACGACAACAACTTCCCGTTCTCCGCCGGCCGCACGCCGGGCGCGCCGGACGACAACGAGTTCCTCACCATCGAGGTGCAGGCCGACCTGGGCTGAGGGGCGCCCTCACGCTGCGCCGGGCGACGAGCCGGTCGCCCGGCGCAGCACCGCGAACTCCAGGTCGTCGCGCCGCGGGAGCCCGAACCGCTCGTCGCCGTAGGGGAACGGCCGCCGCTCCCCGGTGGGGGTGAAACCGCGGCGCGCGTACCAGGCGAGCAGGTCCGCGCGCTGGACGATCACCGTCATCTCCAGGGCCGTCGACCCCCAGCGCCGCACCGCCTCCGCGTCGGCGCGCTCCAGCAGCAGGCCACCGATCCCGGCTCCCTGCAGGGCCGGGCGCACCGCGAACGTGCCGAAGTAGGCGGCGTCGCCGGCGCGGCGCAGCTCGCAGCACCCCAGCAGCCGCCCGCCCGGCCGCTGCTCGCGCCCGGCGGGCTCGCCGGCGGGCCGCTCGGCGAGCAGCAGCACCGCCTCGGGGTCCGCGACGATCGCGGCCACGGCCACCTCGTCGGTGCGCCGCCCGTCCAGCAGGTCCGCCTCCGTCGTCCAGCCGGCGCGGCTGGCCTCGCCCCGGTACGCGGACTCCACCAGCGCCACCACCGCGGGCACGTCCGCGGGCACCGCCTCGCGGAACACGGGTGCCGCCCCGCTCACCGGCTCAGTCACCGGAGGCCTCCGCGAGCGCCGCACCGGCCTCGCGCAGCCGGCGCAGCAGCGGGCGCAGCGCGTCCGGCGGCACGTCCTGCAGCCCGGTGGTCCCGGTGAGCACCACCCCGGCCAGCCCCGTCGCGGGCAGGCCCACCCGCCGCCAGGGGGTGCGCACCGCGTCCACGAGCGCGCTCACCGCCGGCGGTGCGGACGCTGCCGGGAGCACCCCCGCCCACAACCGCACGCCCTCCTCCACGGTGGCCGCCAGCGACTCCCAGGCGTGCGCGCCCAGGGCGGTCACGTCCACGCAGACGCCGTCCGCGCCGCTCTCGCGCACCAGCGCCAGGGGCGGCTCGGCCGCGGCGAGACGCACCACGACCTCCGCGCCGGCGGTGCGCAGCGCGGTGACGACGTCGCGCAGGCCCGCGCGCACCTCGGCGCGGTCCACGGCGCGCAGCGCGCCGTACCCGGAGCGGGTGGGCAGCCGACCGGCGAGCACCGCCTGCAGCGACGGTTCCTCCAGCTGCACGACCGGGCGGGCGCCCGGCACGAGGCGGCGCAGGTCGGCGACGTGCCCGGCGACGCCCTCCGCGAGGGAGGCGAGCACGTCGCGGCGGGCGCCGGGGTCGGAGACGCTGCGCTCGCCGCGGGGCAGCTCCACGGACGCCAGCAGCGACCAGGGCCCCAGCACCGGCAGGGCCAGCGGGCCGCGCCAGCCGTCGGCGGCCTCGGCCAGCTCGTCGAGGTCGGCGCGCAGGTGCGACGCGGCGCGCTCGGCGTCGCGGCCGGGGGCGTCGGTGAACCGCCAGCCGGCCGGCTGCAGGTCCACCGGCAGGTCCACCAGCAGCGCGGCGGTGCGCCCCAGCGGGTCCGCGCCGGGGCCCCGGGCGGGCAGCACGGGCAGGTGCGGCACGTGCGGGGGCTCGCCGAGCTCGCCGAGCACCGTGCGCGCGGCCTCGCGCGGGTCCGTGCCGGGCAGGGCGGCGGGGGCGCAGACGGCACCGGGGCCGTGCTCGAGCAGGGGCTCGGCAACGGCCTCGGCAGCGGGCTCGGCGGCGGTCGCGGGGTCGGCATCGGGCACGTCCGCGCACGCTACCGGCGCGGCGGGTGCGACGAAGGTCGGACCCGGCCCGAGCCGGTCGTCCCTCGACGCGGACCGCGCGGGTGCGGGTGGATGGGTCCACAGCCGCCTCACGGGTGGGGCGGCCGTCCTGCCCGCTCCCGCCCACCCGCACCACCGGAGAGGTCCCCGTGCACCAGTCGCGACCCCACACCCCCCTCCCCGCCCGCCGGCGGCCCACGCTGGCGGCGGCGGTCGCCGCCGCCCTCGGCGCCACCCTGCTCGCCGGCGGCACCGCCTCGGCGGCGACCGCGCCGACCACGACGGCGCCCACCGCTTCCCTGCCGGGCGACGCCCCGCTCTCGCAGCTGGCCACCGAGCGCCCGGCGACGCTGCCGGAGGCGGAACGCCTCTTCGCGGAGCGCTACCCGGCGCTCTACCGCGACCAGGTGCCGTCGTGGGCGCCGTGCACCGCCGAGGCGGTGGGTTCCGCGCAGGTCGCCGGGCTGCTGGAGTGCGCGGAGGTGCTCGTGCCGCGCGACCACCGCGACCCGGCCGCCGGTGAGCCGCTGCGCATCGCGATCAGCCGGCTGCCGCAGCAGGGCGAGCGCCCCGCCCGCACGGTGGTCACCAACCCCGGCGGCCCGGGCGGTGCGGGCCTGTCACTGGCGAGCCTGGGCCTGCAGCCCGCCCTGGCGGGCACCGAGGTGATCGGCCTGGACGTGCGCGGCACGGGCGCCAGCTCGCCGCTGACGTGCGGCGCGGACCTCGTGGCCGCCGCGGCCGGCACGCCGGACCCGCGCGACCGCTCCCCCGAGGCGCTGGCGGCGACGGCGGCCGCGATGCGCGCCGCCGCGCAGGCGTGCGCCGACGACCCGCTGGTCGACGTGGTGAACACCGAGCAGACGATCGCGGACGTCGACCTGGTCCGGCACGCGCTGGACCGCGAGACGATCGACTGGGTCGGCTACTCCGGCGGCACCTGGCTGGGCGCGCAGTACGCCACCTACTTCCCGGCCCGCGTGGGCCGCTTCGTGCTGGACTCCAGCGTGGAGGCGACCGCCGCGTTCCAGGAGGTCTTCAGCGAGAACCAGCCCCCGGCGTTCCAGCGCCGCTTCGAGGCCGACTTCGCGACCTGGGCGGCGAGCTACGACTGGCTGTTCGGCCTGGGGCCGACCGCGGGCGCGGTGGAGGGCACCTACGAGCGGGTGCGCGCGGAGCTGGCCGCCCGCCCCCTGCAGCTGGACGGGGTCGTGCTCGTGGACGGCGCCGTGGTCGACGTGCTGGTCGCGCAGGCGATGTACTCCAAGACGGCCTTCGAGCAGCTCGCCTGGATCCTGCGCGGCCTGGACGTGGTGACGGGCCTGCGCGCCGCGGCGGGGTCGGACGCGGCGGCCGGCGGGGCCGTGGACGCCGCCGCCGCGGACCTGGCCCGGCGCGTGGAGGCGCTGCTGCCGGACCGGCTCGCCGAGGAGCGTCCCAGCGCGGCGGAGACGATGAACGCCACCTTCTTCGCCACCACCTGCAACGACACCGCGTGGTCGCGCGGGGAGGAGTTCTGGAACGACCTGGGGCGGATCCAGGGCTCGCAGTACCCGCTGCGCGGCTGGTGGGTCACCCAGCAGCCGTGCGGGTACTGGGACCGCGCCCCGCTGAGCCTGCCGCGCCCGGACGGGCGCGACCTGCCGCCGCTGCTGATCGTGCAGTCGCGCCACGACCCGGCGACCTCCTACGAGGGGGCCGTCGAGACGCACGAGGCGCTGGGCTCGTCGATCATGGTCACCGTGGAGGACGAGGGCGACCACGCGCTGTACGCCTCGGCGGGCAACCCGTGCGTGGACGCGGTCGTCGACGAGTTCCTCACCACGGGCGTCGCGCCCGAGCAGGACGTGACGTGCGCGGGCACGGGTGTGCCCGCACCGGGCTCGCAGCTGCTCAGCTCGGTGCAGCAGCTGGTCCGCGACGCGGTCACCCCGTGAGCTGAGGGGGCGGCGGGGTGAGGCGGGGCCCGGCGTGGGCGAGGATGGCGCGGTGAGCACCACCGCGCACCCCGCCCCGCCGAGCCCCGCGACGGGCACCGCGCTCCGGGCCGGTCCCGGCCTGCCCGGCGACGGCGAGGGTGACGCCGAGCGCCGCAGCGGGCTGCGCCGGATGCGGCTGGTGGCCACGAGCCTGCTGGTCGTGGCCGCGGTCGTCTACGCGCTCACGCTGGGCCGCGACGGCGCCTGGGGGTTCGTCAACGCCGCCGCGGAGGCCGCGATGGTCGGCGCGGTGGCGGACTGGTTCGCCGTCACGGCGCTGTTCCGGCACCCGCTGCGGCTGCCGATCCCGCACACGGCGCTCATCCCCCGGCGCAAGGAGGCCCTGGGCAAGAGCCTGGAGCAGTTCGTCGCGGAGAACTTCCTGGCCGAGGACGTGGTGCGCGACAAGGTCGTGCGCGCGGGGGTGCCGGCCCGGGTGGGCGCCTGGCTGCACGGCCGCGGCGGTGCGGCCCGCGTCGTCGACGAGGCGGCCACGGTGCTGACGGGCGCGCTGGGGATCCTGCGCGACGAGGAGGTCACCGGTGTCCTGGACCAGGTGGTGGTGCGCCGCCTGGCCGCGGAGCCGTGGAGCCCGGTGCTGGGCCGGCTGCTGGCCGAGGTGGTGCGCGACGGCACCCACCGCCCGGTGGTGGACCTCACCCTCGCCGAGGCGCAGCGCTGGCTGCGGGCCAACGAGCACACGGTGCGCCGCCTGGTGGAGGAGCGGGCGCCGCTGTGGGCGCCGGACTGGCTCAACGAGCGCCTGGGCAAGCGGGTCCACACCGAGGCGCAGCGGTGGGTCGACGACGTCACCGCCGACCGCGAGCACCCCGGCCGCAAGGCCATCGACGACCTGCTGGCCCGCTACGCCGACGCCCTGCAGAACGATGCGGACACCCGCGCGAAGGCCGACGAGTTCCAGCGGCGCCTGCTGACCTCCCCCGGTCTGGCCGACACCCTGGCCGGGCTGTGGACCAGCGTGCGCGGCTACCTCAACGACGCCCTGGCCGACCCGTCGTCCTCGCTGCGCACCCGCAGCGAGGAGGCGCTGGTGGACCTGGGCCACCGCCTGGTGGACGACGCCGCGTTCGCCGCGCGCGTCGAGCGGCACCTCACCGACGCCGCCGGGCACGTGGTGCGCCGCTTCGCCCCGGAGCTGGCCACGGTCATCTCCGACACGGTGGCCCGCTGGGACGGTGACGACGCCGCGAACCGCATCGAGCTGTTCGTCGGGCGCGACCTGCAGTTCATCCGCATCAACGGCACGGTCGTGGGTGCGCTGGTGGGCCTGCTCATCCACGCGGTGACGGTGCTGGTGAGCTGAGCGGGCGCACGGCCGCACCACCCAGCACGGGCGGCGGCGTGGGGTCCTGGGGCCGCGGCCGGGCGGCGCCGAGGACCCGGTCGGCGTAGGCGGCGGCGGGCAGCGGCCGCGAGAACAGGTAGCCCTGCCCCTGCTGCACGCCCAGTTCGAGGAGGCGGGCCCGCTGCTGCGGGGTCTCGACGCCTTCGGCCAGGACCCGCAGGCCCAGCGCCGCGGCCATGGCCTGCACCCCGGCCACCAGCTGGTCGTCCCCCTCGCCCACCCCCACCACCACCGAGCGGTCCACCTTGATCACCTGCACCGGGAAGCGACGCAGGTAGTCCAGGGCGGTGTACCCGGTGCCGTAGTCGTCCAGGTGGACCTCGACCCCGGCGGCGTGCAGGTCGCTGAGCGTGCGGGCGGCGGGGCTGTCCGGGGGCAGCTGCTCGTGCTCGGTGATCTCCAGGTGCAGCAGGCGCGCCGGCACGTCGGCGGCGGCCAGCAGGGCCAGGACGCGGTCGGCCAGGTCAGGGTCGTCGAGGCTGGTGCGGGTCAGGTTCACGGCCACCGGCAGGGCGCGCCGGCCCTGGTCGCGCCAGCGGGCCAGCTGCTGCACCACCCCCTCCAGCACGGCGGTGTCCAGCTCGGCGTCCAGGTCGTTGGTGCGGACCAGCGCGAGGAAGTCGGCGGGGGCCAGCAGACCGTGCTCCGGGTGGAACCAGCGCACCAGCGCCTCGGCGCCGGTGGCCCGGCCCGAGGCCAGGTCCACGAGGGGCTGGTAGTGCACCTCCAGGTGCCCCACCCCCGCGGCGCGCCCGGACAGCAGCCGGCGCAGCTGACCGCTGAGCGTGTATCGCCGGGCGACCTCCTCGCGCATGGCCGGGTGGTACGGCACCGCCCTGGAGCCGCCGCCGGACTTCGCGGCGTACATCGCCACGTCGGCGCGGGTGAGCAGCTCGGCCAGCGGGACCGGCCCGGGGACCTCCTCGTGGGCGATGCCGATGCTGGCCCCGGCCCGCAGCCGCAGGTCCTGCACCGCGACGGGGGCCGCGAGCGCGCGCAGGAGGTGGTCGGCGACGGCGGTGGCGCACGCGGTGGGCACCAGCACGGTGAACTCGTCACCGCCCAGGCGCGCGACGGTGCCGCCGGTGCCGGCGACCTCGCGGGTGACCGCCACCAGCCGGTCGCGCACCTGCAGCAGCAGCGCGTCGCCCACGTCGTGGCCGTGCGTGTCGTTGACCTGCTTGAAGTCGTCCAGGTCCAGCAGCAGCAGGCTGCGACCCCCCGCCGGGGCCCGCTCGCCGTGGGCCCGGGCCAGCCCGCGCCGGTTGGCCAGGTCGGTCAGGGGGTCGTGCTCGGCCATGTGCTCGCTGGCGCGCAGGGCCGCCCGGGCGCGCAGCAGGCACAGCGCGGCGACCAGGGCGCCGGTGACCGGCACCGTCCACCCGGGCAGGCCCGGGACGCTGCAGGTGCGCGCCACCCACCACAGCGCGGCCGGCACCGCCACCAGCGGCAGCAGGCCCAGCAGGGCCGTCGAGGGAGGGCGCCGGCGGGCGAAGGTCTCCGCGGTGAACGCCGCCGTCATCGACGGGTGCAGCGCGGCGAGCCCGAAGAGGGTCAGGGAGAGCACCCCCAGGCTCTGCAGCGACTCGGCGGGCAGCGCCAGGCGCCGGCCGCGCAGGGCGCACGAGAGGTCGTAGACGATGGTGAGCACCCCGGCGGCGAGCAGCAGCCAGGAGCTGACCGGCAGGGCGCGGCGCGAGACGGTGAAGCGCAGCAGCACGCCCAGCAGGGCCACGTCGACGCTGGCGACCACGGCAGCGGCCAGCGCGGCGCCGGGTACGGCCTCACGACCGCTCAGCACCACGGCCAGGGCCTGGGCGCCGGCCAGGGCCAGGACCGTGGCGACGACGAGGAGGTCGAGGCGCCCGCCCGGGGAGGGCTCGCGGTCCCCGGGCCGGCGGCGCGCCACGTGCACCACGATCCCGGCCGCGACGGCCTGCCCCACCCAGACGGCGGCGTCCGCCGCCGCGGTGACGTGCCCGTGGGCCTGCACGAGCAGGGCCCCGCTGCCCCACAGCGCGAGGATCACCGCCACCAGCCACCACGCGGCCCCGCGCGGGCGGTGCAGCACCACGCCCACCACGACCAGGAGCACCGAGCCGGCCGAGGTGGCCACCACGGCCGCGGAGCGCCAGGCCGGGACGAGGAGCGCGGTCCCGGCGACGAGGAGGACGCCCGCGAGCAGCACCCACGTCAGCCGGGCGCTGCGGGCGGCGCGGTGCGAGGTCACGTGTGCCCCTCGGCCGCCGCGGGGGCGGGCTTGACCCCGGGTACCCCGTCCGGGTGAGCCCGGGCGCGGCGGGGCCGGGCGGGTTACGGTTCCGGGGTGAGCCAGGAGCAGGGCGGAAGCACGGGATACGTGAACCCGAAGGGGTCCTTCGAGCGCGACCAGAACTACCTCACCACCCGCGTCACCGCCGACGGCCGCGACGGCTACCCCGTCGAGCCGGGGCGCTACCGCCTGGTGGTGGCGCGGGCGTGCCCGTGGGCGAACCGGGCGACGATCGTGCGCCGGCTGCTGGGCCTGGAGCCGGTGATCTCGCAGGGCATCTGCGGGCCCACGCACGACGAGCGCAGCTGGACCTTCGACCTGGACCCCGGCGGGAAGGACCCGGTGCTGGGCATCGAGCGGCTGCAGGAGGCGTACTTCGCGCGCGTGCCGGACTACCCGCGCGGCATCACGGTCCCGGCGCTCGTGGAGGTCGCCACGGGGCAGGTCGTCACGAACGACTTCGCGCAGATGACCCTCGACTTCTCCACCGAGTGGCGCGAGCACCACCGCCCCGGCGCCCCGGACCTCTACCCCGAGCACCTGCGCGCCGAGATCGACGAGGTGAACGACGGCGTCTTCCGCGACGTCAACAACGGCGTCTACCGGGCCGGTTTCGCGGGCACGCAGGGCGCGTACGAGCGGGCGTACGACCGGCTGTTCGCGCGGCTGGACGAGCTGTCGGAGCGGCTGTCGCGGCAGCGCTTCCTCGTGGGCGACACCATCACCGAGGCGGACGTGCGGCTGTTCACGACGCTGGCCCGCTTCGACGCCGTCTACCACGGGCACTTCAAGTGCAACCGGAGCAAGCTCACCGAGATGCCGGTGCTGTGGGCGTACTTCCGCGACCTGTTCCAGACGCCGGGGTTCGGCGACACCACCGACCTGGTGCACATCAAGGCGCACTACTACGAGGTGCACCGCGACATCAACCCCACCGGGGTGGTGCCGAAGGGCCCGGACACCTCGAACTGGTGGGAGCCGCACCACCGCGAGGAGCTGGGCGGTCGCCCGTTCGGCGACGGCACCCCGCCGCCCCCGCCGCTGCCGGAGGAGACCGTCCCGGCCGACCACCCGCCGCAGCGCCAGGCGTGAACCGCCGCCCCCCGCCGGCTGAGACCCGGTACCCGGGCCCGGCTCAGCGGGCGACCATGCCCGCCGAGAGGTCGATGTCCGCACCGCACAGGCCGGGCACGCACAGCACGGCGACGGTGGCCGCGGCCACCTCCTCCTCCGTCACCATGCGCCGCAGCGCGGCGCGGGAGACGAACTCCGCCTCGGCCTGCGCCGGCGTCGTCCCCGTGCGCTCCGCCTCCCGGGTGAAGTTGCGCTCCATGCGCGGTCCTGCGACGGGGCCCGGGGAGACGGAGTTCACCATGACGCCCAGCGGGCCCACCTCGTGCGCCAGCGTGGTCGTCAAGCCGAGCACCGCCATCTTCGACGCGGTGTACGGCGTGCGCCCCGGCAGCGGGCGCTTGCCGCTGACGGAGGCGATGTTCACCACGTCCCCGGTTCCGCGTTGGAGCATCGGCGGCAGGAACGCCCGGCACACCAGGTAGGTGCCGCGCACGTTGACGGCGAACACCTCGTCCCACTCGTCCGGCCGGACGTCGGTGAGGTCGGCGACCGGGCCGGCGATGCCGGCGTTGTTGATCAGGATGGAGATCCGCTCGTCGGCCAGTCCGGCGGCGAGGGCGTCCACCGAGGCGGGGTCGGAGACGTCGCAGGTCGCCACCCGCGCCGCCGGCCCGATCGCGGCGGCGGTCTCCCGCAGGGGGCCGGGGATGCGCCCGACCAGGACGACGCGCGCGCCGTGCCCGGCCAGGGCGAGCGCGATGGCCCGCCCCAGCCCGTTGCCGGCTCCGGTGACCAGGGCGGTGCGGCCGCCGACGACCTCGTCCGGTGCCCTCACGAAGCCCTCACCACGCGCTCGTCGGGCAGGGTCGTCACGTCGATCTCCTCCAGGTCCAGGTGGCGCCGGTCGGGGGCGAAGGAGATCGCGACCATCGCCACCAGCGTGGAGGCGACGGCGAACAGGACGACCGCCCACAGGCTGCCGCCGGTCCACAGCACCAGTGCAGCGGCCAGGGCGGGAGCGAAGCTGGCCAGCAGGATCGAGGCCATCTGGTAGCCGATGGAGATGCCGGAGTAGCGCACGGCCGTGGGGAACATCTCGCAGTACAGCGCCGGCAGGGGGGCGTAGACCATGGCGTGCCCGAGCGCCATGAAGATGACGACGCCGAGGGTGATCGCCCACAGCTGCCCCGTCTGCACGAGCGCGAACACCGGCCAGGTGGTGACCACGATGATCCCCGCGCCGATGAGGAACGTCCTGGGCCGCCCGATGCGGTCCGACAGCGCACCGAAGACGGGGATGAGCGCGATGTTCGCGGCCGCGCCGGCCATCGAGGCGATCAGGCCGTAGCTGCGCGGTGCACCCAGGTTCGTCGTGACGTAGGAGAGGATGAAGGTGGTGAACAGGTAGTAGTTCCCCGCCTCGGCGAACCGGCCGAAGATCGCGATGAGCAGCGGGCGCTTGTGCTCGCGGAGCAGCACGACGGCGGGCGCCTTGCGCTGCTCCATCTCCGCGTCCATCTTCGCCTTCTCCGCCAGGAACGCCGGGCTCTCGGTGGCGCGCAGGCGGATCACCAGGCCGACGGCGGCGAGGACGATCGCCAGCAGGAACGGCAGGCGCCAGCCCCACGTCTCGAAGGCGTCACCGGAGATCCACGCCGACAGCGAGACCGCTGCGGTGCCCAGCAGCAGCCCGGCGGAGACGCCGATCTGCGGCCAGGAACCGAAGTAGCCGCGGCGGCGGCGGGGTGCGTTCTCGACCGCGATGATGGCGGCCCCGCCCCACTCACCGCCGACGGCGAAGCCCTGCGCCAGGCGCAGCACGCACAGCAGCAGCGGCGCGGCGACCCCGATCTGCGCGTAGGTCGGCATCAGGCCGATCGCGGCGGTCGCGACGGTCATCACCGAGAACGTGAGGATCAGCGTCGACTTGCGCCCGATGCGGTCGCCGAGGTGGCCGGCGACGACGGCGCCCAGCGGCCGGGCCAGGAAACCCACACCGAAGGAGGCGAGGGACACGATCTGCCCCACACCGTCGGAGAGGTTGGGGAAGAACAGCGAGCCGAACACCAGCGCGGCCGCTGTTCCGTAGATCGTGTACTCGTACCACTCGACGATGGCGCCGATGGTCCCCGACTGCAGGGACCGGCGACGCAACTGCTGAGAGGTGGGTGAGGTCTGCTCCATCGCGGGATCTCCGTCGATCGGTGGCGGGAGGGGGTGGCGTCAGGCGGAGGCGCCCTGGAAGTGGTCGCTCCAGGACAGGGGTGCACCGGCGTACTTGGCGGCGCGCACGTCGCCGGAACGGGCGTGGCCCTCGAACAGCTCCACGCGCGCGGCCCGCCCGCACAGGGTTCCCAGCCGGGCCGAGGCGTCCTGGTCGCGCACCTCCTGGTAGGTCACGGTGCGCAGGTACTTGCCGACCCACAGCCCGCCGGTGTAGCGGGCGGCGCCGCGGGTGGGCAGGACGTGGTTGGTGCCGATCACCTTGTCCCCGTAGGAGACGCAGGTGCCCTCACCGAGGAACAGGGCGCCGTAGGCGTTCATCTTCTCCAGCGCCAGACGGGGTTCCGCGGTGAGGACCTGGACGTGCTCGAACGCGAACCCGTCGGCGATGCGGTACGCCTCGTCGAGGTCGTCGGCGACGACGACCTGGCCGTGCTCGCGCCAGGCGGGCCCGGCGATGTCACCGGTGGGCATGCCGGGCAGGATCTGCTCGACGTGCTCCAGCACCCGGCGGCCGAGCTCCTCGCTGGTGGTGACGAGGACGGCAGGGGAGTCGGGGCCGTGCTCGGCCTGGGAGAGCAGGTCGACGGCGACGACGAACGGGTCGGCGGTCTCGTCGGCGACGACGAGGATCTCGGTGGGGCCGGCGAACAGGTCGATGCCGACCTCGCCGAACAGCTGCCGCTTGGCCTCGGCGACGTAGGCGTTGCCCGGGCCGGCCAGCATGTCCACCCGCGCCACGCTCTCGGTGCCCACGGCCATGGCGGCCACGGCCTGCACGCCGCCCAGGACGTGGATCTCGTCGGCGCCGGCCAGGTGCATGGCGGCGATCGTCGCGGCGGGGACCTCGCCGCGGATCGGCGGCGTGCACGCCACCACGCGCGGCACGCCTGCCACCTTGGCCGTCACGATCGTCATGTGCGCGGAGGCGGTGAGGGGGTAGCGGCCGCCGGGGACGTAGGCGCCCACGGCCGCGACGGGCAGGTGCCGGTGGCCCAGGAACACCCCGGGCTCGGTCTCGACCTCGATCTCGGTCATGGACGCCAGCTGCGCCTCGGCGAAGCGGCGCACGTTGGCCTGCACGGTCGTGATGTCGTCGATGACCTGCTGCGGCAGGGTCGCCACGATCTCGCGCACCCGCTCGGCGTCCAGGCGGAAGGAGGCCGGCTCCCAGCGGTCGAAGCGGGCGGACAGCTCGCGCACCGCCGCGTCTCCGCGGGTGCGCACGTCGTCGACGATCCCGCGCACGGTCCGCGCGATCGTGTCGTCGCCGGCGAACGACGTCGAGGTGGAGGTGGCGGTCTTCAGGGTGTGGGACATCTCAGCTCCGTGTGCGCGACGTCGGTGTCTCGGTCGTGGTGCTCGTGGTTCGCCGCGGTCGTCGTGGACCGCGGGAGGCCACCGCACGGGACGACTGCGGTGGGGATGGCGTTGGATACGTATCCAACAACGGTGCGACCGTAGGTGCCGGGCACTGGGCCCGTCAACCCCTCACTGACCCGCCGTCAGCCCGCGCCCGTTCCCCGCGGTGCGGCCGCCGGGGCCGCCGCAGGCCGCGGTCGTGCTGCGCCGCACCAGGTCCACCGGCAGGACCTCGTGCCGCAGCGGCGCGTCGGGCTCCTCCAGCCGCTCCAGCAGCAACCGGGCGGCCACCTCGGCGATGCGGGCCAGCGGCTGGCGCACCGTCGTCAGCGCGATCCGCTCCCAGGAGGAGGTGGGCACGTCGTCGCAGCCGACGACGCTGAGCTCGCCGGGCACGTCGACGCCCTGCGCGGTGGCGGCGTTCAGCGCCGCGTGCGCCATCACGTCGTTGTGGCAGAACAGCGCGCTCGGGCGCCGGGGGCCGGCCAGCAGCTCACGCACCGCCGCGTAGCTGGTGGCGTAGTCGTAGCCGCCCTGCACGGCGACCAGGTCCGCCTCCGGTGCGCGCTCGGCCAGCCGCGCCCGGAAGCCCGCCGCGCGCTGCTCGGCGGTGCTGGCCTGCGCGGTGCCGCAGAGCATGCCCAGGCGGCGGTGGCCCAGGTCCAGCAGGTGGTCGGCGGCCAGCCTGGCCGCACCGGCGTTGTCCGCCTCGACCTGGTCGCCGGGGAAGCCCTCGATGGTCCGGTGGCACAGCACGACCGGGATCCCGTGCTCGCTCACCCGCCACGCCAGCGGGTCGTCGCGCACGGCGGAGGTGAACACCACGCCGTCGACCCGCTCGCGGCGCAGCACCCCCAGGCTCTCCTGCGCCGTGGCCACGTCGCTGACCAGCAGCAGCCGCAGGCCCTGCTCGTGCAGCACGTGCTCCACCGCGCGCACCATGATCGGGTAGAAGGGGTTGGTCAGGTCCCGGATGACGACCCCGACCAGCCCCGTGCGGGCGGCGACCAGCGACCGGGCGGCCAGGTTCGGCTGGTAGTCGTGCCTGGCCAGGACCTCGAGCACCCGCCGCCGCGTGTCGGGAGCGACGCTGCCGCCGTTGAGCACCCGCGAGACCGTCGACTGCGCGACTCCCGCCTCCCGGGCGATCTGGACGCTGGAGACGGACGTTCGCCGGGCCATCGGTTGCGCTCCCTGGGGACGTGGGAGCGCCCACGATAGGCGCCCGCGGCGCCGGTTCAGGCCTGGTCGAACACGACGAGCTGGCGCACGGCCCGCCCGTCCGCGAGCGTGTCCATCGCCTCGTTGACCTCCTCCAGCGCGACGGTGGAGGAGATCAGCCGCTCGACCGGCAGCCGGCCCTGCCGCCACAGCCGCACGTACGCGGGGACGTCCCGCGAGGGCACCGCCGACCCCAGGTAGCTGCCCACGACGGTGCGCGCCTCCGCCGTCAGGCCCAGCGGCGCGATCTGCGCGCGGGCGTCCGGGGAGGGCAGCCCGACCGTGACGGTGGTGCCGCCGGGCGCCGTCAGCTGGACCGCCGTCTCGAACGCGCGCGCGTTCCCCGCGGCCTCGACGACCACCGGGGCCTTCACCCGCTCCTGCAGCGCCTCCTGCGGGGTCAGCGCCAGGGACGCGCCGATCGCGCGGGCCGCGGCGAGCTTGTCCGGCACCGTGTCGACGCCGATGACCCGCCCCCTGCCCAGCGAGGCAGCGGTCATGACGGCGGCCATGCCCACACCGCCGAGGCCGACCACGACCACGTCGTCGCCGTCCCGGGGCCGGCCGGCGTTGAGCACCGCCCCGCCACCGGTGAGCACCGCGCACCCGAGCAGCGCGGCGACCGCCGGCGGGACGTCCGCGTCGACCGGCACGATCGAGCGCCGGTCCACCACCGCGTGCGTGGCGAACCCGGAGACCCCCAGGTGGTGCTTCACGGGCCGACCACCGCGCCGCAGCCGCAGGCCCCCGCCCAGCAGTTCACCGGCGGCGTTGGACGCGGTCCCCGGCTCGCAGGGCAGCTTGCCGTCGGTGCGGCAGCCCGGGCACCGCCCGCAGCGGGGCAGGAAGGTCATGACGACCCGCTGGCCGACGGCCACGTCGTCGACCCCGGCGCCGACCTCCTGGACGGTCCCCGCGGCCTCGTGCCCCAGCAGCATCGGCACCGGGCGCACCCGGGTGCCGTCCACGACGGACAGGTCCGAGTGGCAGACCCCGGCCGCCTCGACGCGGACGAGGACCTCCCCCGCGCCGGGCGGGTCCAGCTCGAGGTCGCAGACGGTCAGCGGACGCGACCGCGCGAACGGGCGCGGGCGCCCGACCTCCTCCAGG
The DNA here is from genome assembly GCF_037154035.1 of Kineococcus sp. G2. Taxonomy (NCBI): domain Bacteria; kingdom Bacillati; phylum Actinomycetota; class Actinomycetes; order Kineosporiales; family Kineosporiaceae; genus Kineococcus; species Kineococcus sp. G2. Next base: position 31,603 of record NZ_JBBBEM010000059.1, read on the forward strand.
ACCGCACCGCGGATCCTCGTCGACCGGCCCACCGCTGCTCCCCCTCCCGCTCCCCGCGTCACGCGGGCGTCGTCGCCGAGATCGTCGCCGACCCCAGCACCCGGCTGCCCGCGTAGAACGCCACCGTCTGCCCCGGCGCCACCCCCGTCAGCGGCGCGCGCAGCGCGACGAGCACCTCCTCGCCGGCCACCTCCGCCACGGCCGGCACCGCCTCGCCGTGCGCGCGCACCTGCACGTGCACCTCCACCGGCCCGACGGGTTCCGGCGCGCTCCACACCGCCTCCACCGCCCGCAGCTCCCCCACCGCGAGGCGCTCGGCGGGCCCGACGGTGACGGTGCGGCGCACCGGCTCGATGGACAGCACGTAGCGGGGCCGGCCGTCGGCCGCCGGGCGGGTCAGGCCCAGGCCCTTGCGCTGTCCCACGGTGAACCCGTACGTGCCGGTGTGGGTGCCCAGCACGGCGCCGTCCTCGTCGACGACCTCACCGGGCTCCTCCCCCAGCTTCTCGGCCAGGAAGCCGCGGGTGTCGCCGTCGGGGATGAAGCAGATGTCGTGGCTGTCGGGCTTGCGCGCCACGGGCAGGCCGCGCCGCTCGGCCTCGGCGCGCACCCGCTCCTTGGTGGGGGCGTCGCCCAGGGGGAACATCGCGTGCGCCACCTGGTCGGCGTCCAGGACGGCCAGCACGTACGACTGGTCCTTGGCCGCGTCCGCGGCGCGGTGCAGCTCGGCGCCGTGCGGGCCGGGCAGCACGCGCGCGTAGTGGCCGGTGCAGACGGCGTCGAAGCCGAGGGCGATCCCCTTGTCCAGCAGGGCGGCGAACTTGATGCGCTCGTTGCAGCGCACGCAGGGGTTGGGGGTGCGCCCGGCCGCGTACTCGGCGACGAAGTCCTCCACCACCTCCTCCAGGAAGGACTCGGACAGGTCCCACACGTAGAAGGGGATGCCCAGCAGGTCCGCCGCGCGGCGCGCGTCGAGGGCGTCCTCGATCGTGCAGCAGCCGCGCGAGCCGGTGCGCAGCGTGCCGGGGGCGCGGTTGAGGGCCATGTGCACGCCGACGACGTCGTGGCCGGCGTCCACGGCGCGCGCGGCGGCCACCGCGGAGTCCACGCCGCCGCTCATGGCGGCCAGCACCCGCATCAGGACGCCTCCGCCACGGCGCCGGCGGGGCGGCGCCGGCGCGCCCGGGAGGTGCGCGCCGAGCCGGACGCGCGGCGGGCGCGCTCGACGGCCGGCCCGATCGCGGCGAGCGCGGCGTCGACGTCGGCGTCGGTGGAGCTCCACCCCAGGGAGAAGCGCAGCGCCCCGGCGGCCTCGGCCTCGTCCAGGCCCATCGCGAGCAGGACGTGGCTGGGGCGCGGCACGCCCGCCTGGCAGGCGGAGCCGGTGGAGCACTCCACCCCGGCGGCGTCGAGCAGGTACAGCAGCGAGTCGCCCTCGCAGCCGGCGACGGTCACGTGCGCGTTGCCCGGCAGGCGGTGCCCGGCGTCCAGGACGGGGTCGCCGCGCAGCACCAGGCCCGGCACGGCCTCGCGCAGGCCCGCCACGAGGCGGTCGCGCAGCGCCGCGGTGCGCGCCGGCTCGGCCGGGTCGGCGAGCGCGGCGGACAGGGCGGCGGCGGTGGCGCGCGCGGCGGGGGCGTCGAGCGTGCCCGAGCGCGCGCCGAGCTCCTGCCCGCCGCCGTGCTGCAGCGGCACGAGCGGGGTGCCGCGGCGCAGCAGGAGGGCGCCGGCGCCGACGGGGCCGCCGAACTTGTGCGCCGACAGCGACAGGGCGTCCGCGCCGCTGGCGGCGAAGTCCACGGGCAGGTGCCCGACGGCCTGCACCGCGTCGGTGTGCAGCGGCACCCCGGCGGCGTGGGCGAGCTCGGCGGCGGCCGCGACCGGCTGCACGGTGCCGACCTCGTTGTTCGCCCACATCAGCGACACGAGCGCGACCTCGCCGGCGCCGGCGTCCAGCTCGGCGCGCAGGGCGTCCAGGTCGGCGCGGCCCGCGGCGTCCACGGGCAGCAGCCGCACGTCGGCGCCCTCGTGCTCGGCGAGCCAGGCGGCGCAGTCCAGCACCGCGTGGTGCTCGGCGGCGCCGACGAGCACCCGGCGGCGGCGCGGGTCGGCGTCGCGGCGCGCCCAGTACAGGCCCTTCACCGCCAGGTTGTCCGCCTCGGTGCCGCCGGAGGTCCACACCACCTCGCCGGGGCGGGCACCCACCGCGGCGGCCAGCGCCTCGCGGGACTCCTCCACGGCGGCGCGCGCCCGGCGGCCGCTGGAGTGCAGGGAGGACGGGTTGCCGGCCAGGGCGGCCGCGGCGGCGTAGGCCTCCAGGGCCTCGGGCCTCAGGGGGGTCGTCGAGGCGTGGTCGAGGTACGCCGTCACCCGGCCAGTGTAGGAGCGCGCCGACCGCCCGCCGCTCCTCCACCCGGCGAGCGCCGCCCGCCTCGGGCAGACTGCGCCGGTGCCTGTTCCGACCACGCGCCGCGACGGACCGACCGCTCCCCGTGTCCCCCGGAGGACCGCCCCGCACCCCCTGGGCGTCACGCTGCGCCCCGAGGGCGGTGGCGCCGACGTCGCCGTCCTGGCCGCCCACGCCGACGCCGTGGAGGTGTGCGTGGTCGGCGACGACGGCCGCGAGGCGCGCACCGCCCTGCCGGACGTGGAGCTGGGCGTGTGGCACGGGCACGTGCCGGGCCTGCGGGAGGGCTCGCGGTACGGGCTGCGGGTGCACGGGCGCTGGGACCCGGAGCGGGGGCTGCGGCACAACCCCGCCAAGCTGCTGCTGGACCCGTACGCGCGGGGGGTGGAGGGCGAGGTGGACCTCGTCCCGGAGGTCTTCGGGCACGCCGTCGGCGCGGACCTGCGCGGCGACCTGGCGGTGCCGGACGGGCGCGACAGCGCGCCGCACGTCCCGCTGGGCGTGGCGCTGGGGCCGATGCCCGAGGAGCTGCGGGTGCGCCCGGGTGAGCAGCCGCGCACCCCGTGGTCGCGCACCGTCGTCTACGAGGCCCACGTGAAGGGCCTGACGAAGCGCCACCCGGACGTGCCCGAGGAGCTGCGCGGCACCTACGCCGCCCTGGCGCACCCGGCGGTGCTGGAGCACCTGACGTCCCTGGGCGTGACCGCGCTGGAGCTGCTGCCGGTGCACGCGAGCACCTCGGAGGTGCACCTGCGCCGGCGCGGCCTGGTCAACCACTGGGGCTACAACACCCTCGCCTTCAACGCCCCGCACCCGGGGTACGCGACGGCCGCGGCGCGCGCCGCCGGCGCCGCGGCGGTGCGCGAGGAGTTCCGGCGGGCGGTGGCCGCGCTGCACGACGCGGGGATCGAGGTGCTGCTGGACGTCGTCTACAACCACACGTGCGAGGAGGGGCCGGACGGCCCGCACCTGTCGCTGCGCGGGCTGGACGAGGCGACGTACTACCTGCGCGACGCCGGTGGGCGCCCCCTCGACGTCACGGGCTGCGGGAACTCCCTCGACTTCGGCGAGCGCCGCGTCGTGCAGTTCGCGCTGGACTCCCTGCGGCACTGGGTGAGCGAGTACGGCATCGACGGTTTCCGCTACGACCTGATGACGACGCTGGCGCGCGGCCGGGAGGGCTTCACCCCCGACCACCCGCTGCTGGTGGCGCTGACGAGCGACCCGGTGCTGGCCGGGGTCAAGCACGTCGCCGAGCCGTGGGACGTCGGGCCCTTCGGCTGGCGCACCGGCCAGTACCCGCCGCCGGTGCACGAGTGGAACGACCGGTTCCGCGACGGGGTGCGCCGGTTCTGGCTCACCGACGCCCGGGAGGTGGCGCTGGGGCACGGGGTTCCGGACGCGGCCGGACGCGGGCTGCGGGAGTTCGCCACGCGCTTCGCCGGGTCCGCGGACACGTTCGACGTCACCCGGGGCCGGCTGACGAGCGTGAACTTCGTGACCGCGCACGACGGGTTCACGCTGGCCGACCTGGTCTCGTACGACCGCAAGCACAACGAGGCCAACGGCGAGGGCAACCGCGACGGCAGCGACTCGGACACCAGCTGGAACCACGGGGTGGAGGGGCCCACCGACGACCCGTCGGTGCTGGCGGCGCGCCGGCGCAGCACCCGCAACCTGCTGGCGACGCTGCTGCTGTCCTCCGGCGTGCCGATGATCACCGCGGGCGACGAGCTGGGTCGTTCGCAGGGCGGCAACAACAACGCGTACTGCCAGGACAACGAGATCTCCTGGGTGGACTGGGACCTGGCCGGCTGGCAGCGCGACCTGCTGGCCGACACCCGCGAGCTGGTGGCGCTGCGCTCGCGCTACCCGGTGCTGGCGGAGGCCGGGGTGCGGCGCGGGCACCCGGTGCGCGAGCAGCGCGAGGACCTGCTGTGGTTCGCCGAGGACGGCGCGGGGATGACGGTGGACCACTGGCACGACGCGGGCCGGCGCATCCTGCAGGTGCTGGTCGACGGCCGCGACCGGGGCCTGGCGTCCGTGCTCGTCGTGGTGAACGCCGGCGAGCGCCAGCGCGACGTGGTGCTGCCGAGCGTGGAGGGCCTGGCGCGGTTCCACCCGCGCTGGAGCAGCACCCCGGACCGGCGGCGGCGGGCCGCGGCGGCGGGCGAGCCGCTGCGGGTGCCGGCCTGGTCGGTGCGCGTGCTGGCGACCGCCTGAGCGGGCGGGCGCGGGTGGGCGCCGGCGCCGCGGTGGTGCTGCTGCCGGGCGTGGGCTGCCGCGCGGTGGAGTTCGCCGCGCAGCGGGCGGCGCTGGCCGCCGCGGGCCGGCGCGCGGTGCCGCTGGACCTGCCCGGTCACGGCGCGGAGCCGCCGGTGCCGGGCACGGCGACGCTGGAGGCGGTGGCGGAGCGGGTCGGCGACCGGGTGGCGGCGCTCGCGGGACCGGGCGCGGTGGACCTGGTGGGCCACTCCACGGGCGGTGTGGTGGGCCTGCTGCTGGCGGTGCGCCGACCGGGGCTGCTGCGCCGGCTGGTGCTGGTGGACTCCAACGTGCCGGTGGACGGCGCGGCGGTGGACGCGAAGCGGGCCCGCGCGGCGGCCGTGCGCGCGGCCGGCTGGCACGAGGTGCTGGTGGCGTCGATGCGCGCGGCGTGGGGCGAGCGCCTGCCCGGGCCGCGCGAGGAGGTCGTGGCGCGGATCGCGGCCACGCCGGAGGCGGCGGTGCGGCCGCTGTGGGCGGACGTGCTGGAGCTGGACCCGCGGCCGGTGCTGCGGGCGGCGCGGGTGCCGCTGCTGCACGTGCGCAGCACCCGCGACGTGGACGCCGCCGCGTTGCGGGCGCTGAACCCGCGCGCCCGCTCGGCGGACCTGCGGGCGCTGGGGGCCGGGCACTGGCCGCACCTGGTCGAACCGGGCGCGGTGAGCGCGCTGCTCCTGGAGTTCCTCGGTGACGGCGGTGGTGGTGAGGACGGCGGCGGCGAGGACGGCGGCGGGCCGGGGGGGGGGGGGGGGCCCCCCCCCCCCCCCCCCCCCCC
>NZ_JBBBEM010000060.1:0-51420 GCF_037154035.1 Kineococcus sp. G2
GTCGAACCGGGCGCGGTGAGCGCGCTGCTCCTGGAGTTCCTCGGTGACGGCGGTGGTGGTGAGGACGGCGGCGGCGAGGACGGCGGCGGGCCGGGTGGTGGGGCGGCCCCCGCCCCACCACCCGCGCCCCGAGCGCCTCAGGCGTTGGCGACGAGCCCCAGCTCGGCCGGGGTGGCCAGGCCGTCGTGCCGGGGCAGCACGCGCACGGTGTAGCCGAACGGGCCGGTCTGCCGCAGCGGGACCTCGCCCTCGTAGCGGTGCCGGCCGTCGCCGAAGTCCTCCGCGTGGCGCAGGGCCAGCACGCCGGAGGGGCTGAGCCGGTCGGACTCGCTGACGCGCCCGTGCACGACCTGCACCTCCACGTCGTCCGGTCGCAGCGAGCCCAGGGAGACGAAGCCCCGCACGTGCAGCACGTCGCCGACCTGGGCGGAGTCGCCCACGCCGGAGGACTCCACGTGGTCGACGCGCACGCCCGGCCACGCTCCGCGCACCTCGCCCTTCCAGCGCGCCAGGTCCTTCGCGGCCGCCGCGCCGGAGGACGTGGCCGCCTGGCCCGCGACGGCGGCCGGCACGTACAGCTGGCGCACGTAGTCGCCGACCATGCGGCTGGCGAGCACCTTCGGCCCCAGCGAGGCGAGGGTGTGGCGCACCATCTCCAGCCAGCGCGCGGGCAGGCCGCGCTCGTCGCGGTCGTAGAAGCGCGCGGCCACCGAGTTCTCGACGAGGTCGTACAGCGCCGCGGCCTCGAGGTCGTCGCGGCGGTCGGGGTCGTCGACGCCGTCGGCGGTGGGGATCGCCCACCCGTTGCCGCCGTCGTACCACTCGTCCCACCAGCCGTCGAGGATCGAGAGGTTCAGCCCGCCGTTCAGGGCCGCCTTCATGCCCGAGGTGCCGCACGCCTCGAAGGGGCGCAGCGGGTTGTTCAGCCACACGTCGCAGCCCGGGTACAGCGACAGCGCCATGGTGATGTCGTAGTTGGGCAGGAAGACGATGCGGTGGCGGACCTCGGGGTCGTCGGCGAAGCGCACCATCTGCTGGATGAGGCGCTTGCCGGTCTCGTCGGCCGGGTGGGACTTGCCGGCGATGACGAGCTGGACGGGCCGCTGCGGGTGCAGCAGCAGCGACTTCAGCCGCTCGGTGTCGCGCAGCATGAGGGTCAGGCGCTTGTAGGTCGGCACGCGCCGGGCGAACCCGATGGTCAGCACGTCCGGGTCGAGGACCTCCCGGGTCCAGGCCAGCTCGGCCTCGCTGGCCCCGCGCTGCAGCCACGACAGCTTCAGCCGGCGCCGGGCGTCCTCCACGAGCCGGCCGCGCAGCACCCGGCGGGTGCGCCAGATCTCCTCGTCGGGGACCCGGTCGACCTTCTCGAACCCCTGGCCCTCGCGGACGAGTTCGGGGCCGATGTACCGCTCGCCCATGCGCAGCACCTCGGGAGCGACCCAGGTGGGGGCGTGCACGCCGTTGGTGATGGACGCGATGGGCACCTCGGGCGCGTCGAACCCGGGCCACAACCCGTCGAACATGCCGCGGCTGACGGCGCCGTGCAGCTGCGAGACGCCGTTGGCGCGCTGCGCCAGGCGCAGCCCCATGACGGCCATGTTGAACACGCCGGGGTCGCCGCCGGGGTAGTCCTCGGCGCCCAGGGCGAGGACGCGCTCGACCGGCACCCCGGGCAGCGGGTTGCCGGGGCCGAAGTACAGCTCGATCTGGTCGCGGCCGAAGCGGTCGATGCCGGCGGGGACGGGGGTGTGGGTGGTGAACACGGTGGCGGCGCGCACGGCCTCCAGCGCCTCGTCGAACTCCAGGCCCCGTTCGACGTGCTCGCGGATGCGTTCCACGCCGAGGAACCCGGCGTGCCCCTCGTTGGTGTGGTAGACCTCCGGCTCCGGCGCACCGGTCAGCCGCGACCACAGCCGCAGCGCGCGCACCCCGCCGACGCCGCAGAGCAGTTCCTGCTGCAGGCGGTGCTCGCCGCCGCCGCCGTACAGGCGGTCGGTGACGCAGCGGGCCGCGTCGTCGTTCTCCTCCACGTCGGAGTCCATCAGCAGCAGCGGCACCCGCCCGACCTGCGCCTTCCACACCTGCGCGCTCAGGCGCCGCCCGCCGGGCAGGTCCACGTGCACCTTCGCCGGGGTGCCGTCCTCCTCGCGCAGCAGGGCCAGCGGCAGCCCGTCCGGGTCCAGGACCGGGTACGTCTCCTGCTGCCAGCCGTCGCGGGAGAGGGACTGCTTGAAGTACCCGGTGGCGTAGAACAGCCCGACGCCGACCACGGGCACGGCCAGGTCGCTGGCGGACTTCAGGTGGTCGCCGGCGAGGATGCCCAGACCGCCGGAGTACTGCGGCAGGGCACCGGTGATGCCGAACTCCATCGAGAAGTAGGCGATGGACCTCGGCGCGTCCGCTCCCAGGGAGGCGTACCAGCCCGGCCGCGAGAGGTAGGAGCGCAGGTCCGCGGCGGCGGCCTCGACGCGGCGCACGAACCCGGCGTCGGCGGCCAGCGCCTCCAGCCGCTCGGTGCTCAGGGCACCCAGCAGGGCCCCCGGTTCGCGGTGCACCGCCACCCAGGCGGCCGGGTCCATGGACTCGAACAGCTCGCGCGTGGGCTCGTGCCACGACCAGCGCAGGTTGCTGGCCAGCTCCCCCAGCGGGGCCAGCGCAGCGGGGAGCACGGTGCGGACGGTGAAGCGTCGGATGGCTCTCACGAGGATCGACAGTAGCCGCGCGGACACGCGCACGACAGGTGAGCGCTCCACCTCCGCACCCCCCCGCCACCCGGTCCGCGCCCGGCCGCGCGCGGGCCGGACCGGCGACCGCTCGCCCGCGACTTCCCCGCGACACCTCCGCCCGCCCTCGGTAGGTTGCCGCACGTGACGACGAAGCAGCAGCCGACCACGCGCGGGACCGCTGCCGCCGCGGCGCAGCGCCCGGACACCCCCTCGGCGGGTACCGCGCCGGCCGGGAGCGGCACCCGGCCGGTGGTCGGGCGCATCCCCGTCCTCGACGTCTTCCCCGCCGTGGACGCGGGGCGCTGGCCCTCCAAGGCGGTGGTCGGGGAACTCGTCCCGGTCACGGCCACGGTGTTCCGCGAGGGCCACGACGCGGTGGCCGCGACGGCCGTGCTGGTGCGGCCGGACGGCACCGACGGGCCCAGCGCGCGCATGACGCTGACGAACGCCGGCAGGGACTCCTACGCCGCCGTGCTCGTGCCGGACGGCGAGGGGGACTGGGGCGTGCGGGTGGACGGCTGGTCCGACCCGTACGGCACCTGGGACCACGACGCGACCATCAAGGTCGGCGCCGGTGTGGACGTGGCGCTGATGCTGGAGGAGGGCGCCCGGCTGCTGGAGCGCGCCGCGGACCTGCCCGGCCGCGACGGCGAGGGCGCGCAGGTGCTGCGCGAGGCCGCCGGCCGGCTGCGCGACACCTCCCTGGGCGACGGTGAGCGCCTGGCGGCCGGCACGTCCGCCGGCGTGCGCGCCGCGCTGGACCGGCTGCCGCTGCGGGAGATGGTCTCCCCCTCCCCCACCCTCCCGCTGCGCGTGGAGCGGCGGCTGGCGGCCTTCAGCAGCTGGTACGAGTTCTTCCCGCGCTCGGAGGGGGCGCACTTCGACGAGGAGGCCGGCCGCTGGGTGTCGGGCACGTTCCGCACCGCCGCGGAGCGGTTGCCGGCCATCGCGGACATGGGCTTCGACATCGCCTACCTCACCCCGGTCCACCCCATCGGGAGGACCAACCGCAAGGGCCCGAACAACTCGCTGAACGCCGGCCCGCTGGACCCGGGCTCGCCGTACGCGATCGGGGCGGCCGAGGGCGGGCACGACGCCATCCACCCGGAGCTGGGCACCTTCGAGGACTTCGACTTCTTCGTGGCCCGGGCGAAGGAGCTGGGCCTGGAGGTGGCCCTGGACCTGGCGCTGCAGTGCTCCCCGGACCACCCGTGGGTCACCGAGCACCCGGAGTGGTTCACCACCCGCGCCGACGGCACCATCGCGTACGCGGAGAACCCGCCGAAGAAGTACCAGGACATCTACCCGCTGAACTTCGACAACGACCCCGAGGGCATCTACGCCGAGGTCAAGCGCGTGGTGGACGTGTGGATCGAGCACGGCGTCACCTGCTTCCGCGTGGACAACCCGCACACCAAGCCGGTCGAGTTCTGGGAGTGGCTCATCGGCGAGGTGCGCCGCGAGCACCCCGAGGTGGTGTGGCTCTCGGAGGCGTTCACCCGCCCGGCGATGATGCACACCCTGGCCAAGGTGGGCTTCCAGCAGTCGTACTCCTACTTCGCGTGGCGCAACGCCGGCTGGGAGATCCGCGAGTACCTGGAGCAGCTGACGACCGAGTCGGCGCACTACATGCGGCCCAGCTTCTGGCCCACGACGCACGACATCCTCACCCCCACCATGCAGTACGGCGGTCCACCGGTGTTCAAGCTGCGCGCCGTGCTCGCCGCGCTGCTGAGCCCGTCATGGGGCATCTACTCCGGCTACGAGCTCGTCGAGCACGCCGCCCGCCCCGGCGCCGAGGAGCAGCTGGACAACGAGAAGTACCAGTTCCGGCCCCGCGACTGGGCGCGCGCCGAGCGCGAGGGGTGGAGCCTGGCCCCGTACCTGAAGCGCCTGAACGAGGTGCGCCGGGCCCACCCGGCCCTGCAGGAGCTGCGCGGCACGGTGTTCCACCCGTGCGACGACGAGAACGTCCTGGCGTTCTCCCGCCGCCGCGTGGCCCCCGACGGCACCGAGGACCTCGTGATCGCCGTCGTGAACCTCGACCCGCACGCCACCCGCGAGACCACCGTGCACCTGGACATGGCCGCGCTGGGCCGGCAGTGGTGGGAGCGCTTCACCGTGCGCGACGAGCTGACCGGCGCGGTGTACGAGTGGGGCGAGCACGACTACGTGCGCCTGGACCCGTACGTCGAGCCCGCGCACGTCTTCCACGTGCTGCCGCACGGGGCGGGAGGATGACCTTGGAGAACCTCCACATCGCCGGCCCCGGCCTGAAGAACGACCCGCAGTGGTACAAGACGGCCGTCTTCTACGAGGCGCTGGTCCGTGCGTTCTCCGACTCCAACGGCTCGGGCACCGGGGACTTCTCCGGCCTGACCGACCGGCTGGACTACCTCCAGTGGCTCGGCGTGGACTGCCTGTGGCTGCCGCCGTTCTTCGCGTCCCCGCTGCGCGACGGCGGGTACGACATCGCCGACTACAACGCGGTGCTGCCCGAGTTCGGCACCCTGCCGGACTTCCAGCGCCTCGTGCAGGAGGCCCACCAGCGCGGCATCCGCATCATCATCGACCTGGTCATGAACCACACCAGCGACCAGCACCCGTGGTTCCAGGCCAGCCGGTCCGACCCCGAGGGCCCCTACGGCGACTTCTACGTCTGGAGCGACACCGACGAGAAGTACGCCGACGCGCGCATCATCTTCGTCGACACCGAGACGTCGAACTGGACGTTCGACCCGGTGCGCCGGCAGTACTTCTGGCACCGCTTCTTCTCCCACCAGCCGGACCTCAACTTCGAGAACCCGGCCGTGGAGGAGGCGATGTTCGACACCGTCCGCTTCTGGATGGACATGGGCATCGACGGCTTCCGGCTCGACGCGGTCCCCTACCTCTTCGAGGAGGAGGGCACCAACGGCGAGAACCTCCCCGCCACCCACCAGTTCCTCAAGCGGCTGCGGAAGATGGTCGACGACGAGTACCCCGGCCGCGTCCTGCTGGCCGAGGCCAACCAGTGGCCGTTCGACGTCGTGGAGTACTTCGGCACCGAGGAGGAGCCGGAGTGCCACATGTGCTTCCACTTCCCCGTCATGCCGCGGCTGTACTACGCGCTGCGCGAGGGCAAGGCCACCCCGATCATCGACATCCTCTCGGCCACCCCGGAGATCCCCGTCTCCAGCGGCCAGTGGGGCACCTTCCTGCGCAACCACGACGAGCTGACGCTGGAGATGGTCACCACCGAGGAGCGCGCCGCCATGTACGGCTGGTACGCCCCGGACCCGCGCATGCGCGCCAACATCGGCATCCGCCGCCGGCTGGCCCCGCTGCTGGACAACTCCCGGCCCGAGATCGAGCTCATCCACGCGATGGTCCTGTCGCTGCCGGGCAGCCCGTGCCTGTACTACGGCGACGAGATCGGCATGGGCGACAACATCTGGCTCGACGACCGCGACGCGGTGCGCACCCCGATGCAGTGGACGCCGGACCGCAACGCCGGCTTCTCCGCCGCCGACCCCGGCAAGCTGTACCTGCCGACCATCCAGTCGCTGGTCTACAACTACCAGGCGGTCAACGTGGAGGCGCAGCTGGCGACGTCCAGCTCGCTGCTGCACTGGGTGCGCAACGTCCTGGCGGTGCGCCGGCAGCACCCCGCGTTCGGCCTGGGCCGGTACGTGCCGCTGACCCCGCGCCACCCGGAGAGCACCGAGGAGGGGCTCAGCCCCGCGGACGCCTCCCTGGAGGCAGCCGTCGGCGCCGCCCCGGTGCGCCCCGAGGAGGGCTACTGCAGCAACGACTCCGTGCTGGCGTTCCTGCGGGTGCTGGATCCGACCCAGGAGCAGGAGGGCGAGACGGTGCTGTGCGTCAACAACCTCTCCGACCACGCGCAGTCGGCGGTGCTGCGCGTGCCCGGTCAGGCGGGCGCGAGCGTGCGGGACCTCTTCGGCGGCGCCGCCTTCCCCGACGTGGACGCCGACGGCGGCCTGACCGTCACCGTCGGCCCGCGAGGTTTCTACTGGCTGAAGCTCGGAGGTGGCTCGTGACCGGCCCCACCACCACGGACCCCGCCTCGGACGCGGCGCTGGCCGAACTGCTGCTGCGGTGGGCGCCGCAGCAGCGGTGGTTCGCCCACAAGGGCGCCTCGGTGCACCTGCAGCGCCTGGAGCGCACCGCCCTGGACGAGGGCGGCGTGGCGCAGCTCGTGGCCCTGACCGTGCGCACCGGCCTGGGCGAGGAGGCCACCAGCACCGTCTACGCGGTGCCGCTGACGGTGCGCCCGGCCCCCGACGACGACCTCGCCGGCGCGCTGGTGGGGCACCTGCCGGACGTCGACGGCGCCGAGGCGTGGGTGTACGACGGCCCCCACGACCCCACCTTCACCCGGGCGCTGCTGACGCTGGTGGCCAGCGAGGAGGGTGCCGGCTCGGCCTCCTTCGGCGTGCACGGCACCAGCGCCGACGGCGGGCTGCCCGTGCCCGCCGGGGCGCGCACGAAGGTGCTCGGCGGCGAGCAGTCGAACACCTCCATCGTCGTCACCCCGCCGGACGGCTCGGACGCGGCACCGCTCATCGCGAAGGTGTTCCGCGTCCTCAGCGCCGGCGACAACCCCGACGTCGTCGTGCAGACCGCCCTGGCCGCGGCTGGCTGCGAGCGCGTGCCCCGCCCCGCCGGGTGGGTCGACGGGCAGTGGACGGCCCCGGACGGGCAGGTCGCGCACGGCCACCTCGCGCACCTGACGGAGTTCCTCGCCGGTTCGCAGGACGCCTGGCGGGTCGCCACCGCCGCGGTCGAGGAGGGCCGCGACTTCAGCGCCGACGCCGGTGAGCTGGGCGCCGCCACCGCCGAGGTCCACGCCGTCCTCGCCCGGGAGCTGGCCACCGAGCCCGCCACGCCCGAGCGCCTCGCCGCGCTCGCCGACGGGCTGACCGCCCGCGTGGCGTGGGCGTGCACCGCGGTGCCGCAGCTGCGCGAGGTGGCCGAGGCCGCCACCGCCCGCGTGGACGCCGTGCGGCACGTCACCGGCGCGCCGGACCTGCAGCGCGTGCACGGCGACTACCACCTGGGCCAGGTGCTGCGCTCCGAGCAGCGCGGCTGGGTGCTGCTGGACTTCGAGGGCGAGCCGCTGCGGCCGCTGGCCGAGCGCAGCGTGCCCGACCTCGCCCTGCGCGACGTGGCCGGGATGCTGCGCTCCTTCGACTACGCCGCCTCCAGCGGTGCCGACCGGGTGGGCGAGGAGGCCGCCGGCCGCTGGGCCGCCGCCTGCCGCGAGGCGTTCCTGGCCGCGTACGCGCGGGGCACCGGCGTCGACCCGCGCGAGCCGGGCTCGGCGGCGGCGACCCTGCTGGCCGCCCTGGAGCTGGACAAGGCCCTGTACGAGGTCGTCTACGAGGTCCGGAACCGACCGGACTGGGTAGGCATCCCGATGGGCGCCGTGCGGCGCCTGACGTCGTGACCGTCACGACCTGACCGACCGCGACCGAGAACCCCGGTCCGCTCCGACGCGCGGGCGGGCCCTGCCGACCGGAGACTGGAGCCCATGTCGAGCGAAGCCGCCACCCCCCGCCCCGTGGATGCGGACGACCTGGCCAAGGTCGCCACCGGGTCCCACTGGTCGCCGCACTCCGTGCTGGGCGCGCACCCGCACGACGGTGCCGTCACCTACCGCGCCCTGAAGCCGTTCGCCTCGGCCGTCACCGTCCTCACCGAGGACGGCGGACGGGTCGGCCTGGTCCACGAGCACGACGGCGTGTGGGCCGGCGTGCACCCGGGCGGCAGGGTCGGCGACTACCGCCTGGAGGTCACCTACCCCGACGGCGAGCCGCACGTCGTCGACGATCCGTACCGGTTCCTGCCCACCGTCGGCGAGGTGGACCTGCACCTCATCGGCGAGGGCCGCCACGAGCAGCTGTGGGACGTCCTCGGCGCGCACGTGCGGCACTGGGACGGTCCCCGGGGCCGGGTGGACGGCACCGCGTTCGCCGTGTGGGCCCCGAACGCGCAGGCCGTGCGCGTCGTCGGCGACCACAACCACTGGGACGGGCGCGCGCACGCGATGCGCTCGCTGGGCTCCTCCGGCGTGTGGGAGCTGTTCGTGCCCGGCGTCGGCGCCGGCAGCCGCTACAAGTTCGAGATCCTCGGCCCGGACGGGCACTGGCGCCAGAAGGCCGACCCGATGGCCCAGGCCACCGAGGTCGCCCCGGCGACCGCGTCCGTCGTGGCGGAGTCCACCTACGAGTGGGGCGACGCCGACTGGCTGGCGAAGCGCGCGGCGAGCGACCCGCACGCCGGGCCGGTGTCCGTCTACGAGGTGCACCTGGGGTCCTGGCGCCAGGGGCTCGGCTACCGCGAACTGGCGGAGGAGCTGGTCTCCTACGTCAGCGAAGCCGGTTTCACCCACGTGGAGTTCCTGCCCGTCATGGAGCACCCCTTCGGCGGCTCCTGGGGCTACCAGGTGACGTCGTACTTCGCGCCCACCTCGCGCTGGGGTTCGCCCGACGAGCTGCGGCACCTCATCGACCGCCTCCACCAGGCCGGCATCGGCGTCATCATCGACTGGGTGCCCGGCCACTTCCCCAAGGACGAGTTCGCCCTGGCCCGCTTCGACGGGACGCCGCTGTACGAGCACCCCGACCCGCGCCGCGGCGAGCAGATGGACTGGGGCACGTACGTCTTCGACTTCGGCCGCAGCGAGGTGCGCAACTTCCTCGTCGCCTCGGGCCTGTACTGGCTGGAGGAGTTCCACGCCGACGGCCTGCGCGTGGACGCGGTGGCCTCCATGCTCTACCTGGACTACTCCCGCGAGGAGGGCCAGTGGCTGCCCAACCAGTACGGCGGCCGGGAGAACCTGGAGGCCATCAGCTTCCTGCAGGAGGCCAACGCCACCGCCTACAAGCGCACCCCGGGCATCATGATGATCGCCGAGGAGTCCACGGCGTTCCCCGGCGTCACGGCCCCCACCAGCGGCGGCGGCCTCGGCTTCGGCCTGAAGTGGAACATGGGCTGGATGCACGACTCGCTGCAGTACGTGTCCCAGGACCCGATCTACCGCCAGTACCACCACGGCGAGCTGACGTTCAGCCTCGTCTACGCGTTCAGCGAGCAGTTCTGCCTGCCGATCTCGCACGACGAGGTGGTGCACGGCAAGGGCTCCCTGCTGCGCAAGATGCCCGGCGACCGCTGGCAGCAGCTGGCGAACGTGCGCGCCTACCTGGCGTACATGTGGTCCCACCCCGGCAAGCAGCTGCTGTTCATGGGCGCGGAGCTCGGCCAGGAGGCCGAGTGGTCCGAGGCCCGCTCGCTGGACTGGTGGCTGCTGGACACCCCCTGGCACAAGGGGCTGCACGACCTGGTCGCGCAGCTCAACGCCCTGTACAAGGCGCACCCGCAGCTGTGGTCGCAGGACTTCTCGCCCGAGGGGTTCCAGTGGATCGACGGCGGTGACAACCAGCGCAACCTGATCTCGTACGTGCGCCGGGGCACCGACGGCGAGCAGCTGGCCGTCGTGGTGAACTTCTCCGCCAGCCCGTACGAGGACTTCCGCGTCGGCCTGCCGCAGCCGGGCCGCTGGAAGGAGCTGCTCAACACCGACGACGAGCGCTTCGCCGGCTCGGGCGTGGTGAACACCGGCACGATCGTCGCCGACGGCCCGTCCTGGAACGGCCAGCCGCAGTCCGCGACCCTGCGCGTGCCGCCGCTGGGCGCCATCTGGCTGGTGCCGGAGGACTGAGCCTCCGCAGCCACGACGACGGCCGGCCACCCGCGCGGGTGGCCGGCCGTCGTCGCGCGGTGCCCGGGACTCAGCGCCGGGAACCCGGCCCCGGGAGCGGGTCAGCCCGCGGCGGCGGGCTCGATCGGGTTCGCCTCCAGGTAGGCGCTCGCCACCTCGGCCACGGACTCCTTGTCCACCTGCACCCGTGCCAGGTACTCGGTGAGCTTCTCGGTGGTCAGGGTCTCGGAGAACGCGTTCAGGACCGCGGCGATCTGCGCGTTGCCGCGCGCCGCGCTGATCAGCGGCACCACGTTCTCGGCCAGGAACAGGTCCTCCGGGTCCTCCAGCACCACGAGGTCGTTGGTCTCGATGGAGGAGTCGGTGGTGAAGAGGTTCGCGACCTGGACGTCACCGTCCAGCAGCGCCTGCACCGTCAGCGGGCCGCCGACGTCCAGGGGGCGGTACCCGGCGAACTCCACGCCGTAGACCTCCTTCAGCCCCACCAGCCCCTGGTAGCGCTCGGCGAACTCCGGCGCACCACCGGCCGTGAGCTGCCCCGCCACCGGCGCGAGGTCCGCGATGCTCGTCAGGCCGTACTGCTCGGCGGTGGCCCGCGTGACCGTCAGGCTGTCCTTGTTCTGCGCCTCCGCCTGCTCCAGCACCGTCAGGCCGTCCGGCAGCGCGTCCTCCAGCGCCTCGTACACCTCCTCAGGGGTGCTGACGTCCTCGGGGACGCCCCCCTCGGAGACCGCCGCGAGCAGGGCGCCGCTGTACTCGGGGATGAGGTCGATCGAGCCGTCCTGCAGGGCGCGCAGGTAGATCTCGCGCGAGCCGATGCCGAAGTTCCGCTCGACCTCGACACCGGAGGCCTCGAGCACCTGGGCGTACATCTCCGCCAGCAGCTCGTTCTCGGGGAAGTTGGCCGAGCCGATCACCAGCGCGTCCGTCGCGGCGTCCTCGGTGCTGGGATCCGCGGCGAGCGGGTCCTCCCCCGCCCCGCAGGCGGCCAGGGTCAGCCCCGCGCCGGAGGCGGCCAGGGCGGTCGTCAGCAGGGTCCTGCGCTTCACGGGTGGATCCTTCCGTCGGTCCTCACGCCAGGTCGGCGTCGAGGCGGGACTGGGCCGGGGTGTCCGGGCGGCGCCGGCCGCGCGTGCGGCGCGAGCGGCGCCCGGTGAGCCCCGGGGAGACGACGGCGCGCTGCACCAGGGCCAGGAGCACGTCCAGGGCGATGGCCAGGACCGCCACCACGACGGCCCCGGCGACGACGCGGCCGTAGTCGTTGACGGCCAGGCCGTCGATGAGCAGGCGCCCCAGGCCGCCCAGGCCCACGGCGGCGGCGACGGTCGCGGTGGCCACCACCTGCAGCGCCGCAGCGCGCAACCCGCTGAACAGCACGGGCAGCGCCATCGGCACCTCCACGCCGAACAGCACCTGCAGCGGGCGCATCCCCATGCCGCGCGCGGCGTCGACGGCGGCGCGGTCCACCGAGCGCAGCCCGGCGTAGGTGGAGGTGAGGATCGGCGGGACCACGAGGACCACCAGGGCGATGAGCACGGGGAGCACGCCCAGCCCCATGAGCGTCACCAGCAGCATGAGCAGACCCAGCGTCGGCAGGGCGCGTCCGGCGTTGCCGGCGTTGATGGCCAGCCACGCGCCGCGGCCGGTGTGGCCGATGAGCAGCCCCAGCGGGAAGGCGATCAGGACGCCGGCCAGCAGCGCCAGCCCGGTGTAGCCCAGGTGCGCCAGCACCAGCTGCGGGATCGAGCCCGGGCCGCTCCAGCGCGCCGGGTCCAGCAGGTACGGGGTGTCCTCCACGCGGGTCAGCCCTTCCGTCCGGCCGTGCGGGTCCACGGCGTCGCCCAGCGCTGCAGCAGCACGAGCAGCAGGTCGGCGACCGCGGCGAGCAGCAGCGTCAGCACGATCCCGGTGACGATCGGCTCGGCGTAGTCGAGCTGGAACCCGCGGGTGAACAGCTCCCCCAGCCCGCCGACCCCGATGAGCGCGCCCACGCTGACGAGGCTGATGTTGGACACCGCCGCCACCCGCGCACCGGCCAGCACCACGGGCAGCGCGAGCGGCAGCTCCACCTCCAGCAGCCGCCGCGTGCGCCGGTACCCCATGGCGGTCGCCGCCTCCGCCAGCGCCGGGTCCACCGAGCGCAGCCCGTCGGCGACCGTGCGGGCCATGAGCGCCAGCGTGTAGACGGCCAGCGCCACCACGATGTTCACCGGGGACAGGATGCGGGTGCCCAGCAGGTACGGCAGCGTCACGAACACGGCCAGGGACGGGATGGAGTACACGATCCCCGACAGCCCCATCAGCGGCTGGTACAGGCGCGGGAAGCGCACCCCCAGGTAGCCCACCGGCAGCGCCAGCAGCGCGCCGATCAGGAGCGGCACGACGGCCAGGACGACGTGCTGGGCCAGGGCGTCGAGGACGACGCCCGAACTGCCCCGCAGGTAGTCGATCACTGCGGCTCCGTGGTTGGACCGGGACGGGGACGGTCCCACAGTGCAGCACCCGGCGGCCGGACCCGCGACCGGGGAGCCGGTGCGCGCCCGGGGCGGCGGGCCGGGACGGGGCTCACGGCCGCCCGGGGGCGCGCATCCGCGCCAGCGCGGGGGCGTGCAGCGGCTCGGTGCACCAGGTGCCGCGGAAGGTGCCCGCGGCCACGTCCAGCTCCAGCTGCAGGCGGTGCGGGGTCTCCACGAGCACCACGTCCACGCGCAGCGAGCGCGGTCCCGTCCACGCCCAGCTCGTCGCCAGGGCGCCCGTGGTCGTCCACCCCTCCCCCAGCGCGGCGGTCAAGCGGTCGTCCCCGTCCTCCAGCACGAGCGACCAGCCGGCCGCGGCGCGCTCCACGCGGACCCGCGCCAGCGTGGCCGGGGCGCTGCCGTCGGCGGCGGTGAGCACCGCCGGCTCGGGCTCGCGCGCCGGCCCCGAGGACGGCGGCACGTCCAGGCGCAGCCCGCGCAGGCGGGCGGCGAGCGCGGCGTCGTGCGCGGCGGCGTCCGCGGGCAGCGGCGGACCGGACAGGGCGGGCACCAGGTGGTCCCAGACGGCGTCCCGCAGCACCTGCCCGCGCGTGCTCTGCCCGGTGATCGCCACGACGGCGTCCTGCTCGGGCAGCACGAGGGCGAACTGCCCGTACGCGCCGTCGGCGCGGTAGCCGTGCCGGGAGGGCCAGAACTGGTACCCGTACCCGAGCTGCCCGTCCGGGTCCGGGTGCGCCGCGGAGGTGTCCACGTGGGGGCGCCCGACCTCGTCGACCCACTCGGCCGGCAGCAGCTGCTCCTCGCCCCAGCGCCCCCGGCGCAGGTGCAGCAGCCCCAGCTTCGCCAGGGCGTCGGTGGTGGCGTGCAGGCCGGAGAAGCCGATCTCGCGACCGCGGTCGTCGGTGAGCCACGCGGTCTCGCCGATCCCCAGCGGGTCCAGCACGCGCGGGCGCAGGTACCCCGTCAGGGTGGTGCCGGTGACGCGCTGCAGCACCGCGGCGATCGCGTACGTGCACGGCTGGTTGTAGGCGAAGAACGTCCCCGGCTCCTCCTCCGGCGGCAGGCGCAGGAACCCGCGCACCACGTCGCCGGTGGGGTCGGCGCGCGCCGCCTCGATCGTCTCGCCGCGGTGGCCGCTGGCCATGGCGGCCGCGTGGCGCAGCGTGATCGAGCGGGCGCGCCCGTCGGTGACGTCGGCGTCCAGCTCGGGGAAGTGCGACAGGACGGTGGAGTCCAGGTCCACCAGCCCCTGCGCGACCGCCAGGCCGAGCGCGGTGACCGTGAAGCTCTTGCTCACCGAGTACAGCAGGTGCAGCCGGTCCGGCGCGTACGGCTCCCACCAGCCCTCGGCGACCACGGCGTCGCCGCGCAGCACGGCCAGGGAGTGCAGCTCGACCCCGTCGGCGGCCTCGACCGCGTCGAGGAACGCCGCCACGCCGCGGGCGTCGACGCCCAGGGCGGAGGGGGCGCTGCGGGGCAGCTCGCCGCGGGTGGCGGTCGCGTCGGTGCTCACCCGCGCGATCCTAGGCGGCGCCGCCGCGCCCCGCGGGAGCAGGCCGGGCGCGCTCCCGCGGGGGTCGGGCGGAGGGTCAGAACAGCGCGCGCGAGAGCGCCGTGCGCGCCTTCGCCACCCGGGGGTCCCCCGCACCGACGACCGTGAACAGCTCCAGCAGGTGGGCGCGGGCCGCGTCCCGCTCCTCGCCCGCGGTGCGCCGCACGATGCGCAGCAGCCGCTCGAAGGCGTCCTCCACGTGGCCGCCGACGAGGTCGAGGTCGGCCACGACGATCTGCGCGGCCACGTCGTCGGGGGCGTCGGCCGCGGCGGCCCGGGCCCGGTTCGCGTCCACCCCGCTCAGCCGGCGCAGGACGCCGACGCGGGCCAGGCCCTCGGTGGCCGCGGCGTCGCGCGGGTCGTTCGCCAGCGCCTTGCGCCAGGCGGCCGCGGCGGCGTCGTAGTCGCCCGCCTCGGCCGCGGCCTGCGCCTCGGCGTGCAGCGGGGGCAGCTCGGGCTCCTGGGGCCCGGTGGCCTCCGCGGGTGCCTCCCCCGCCACGCGACCGGTCACGCCGTTGGCCTCGGCGACGCGCAGGACCTCCTCCAGCAGCGGCCGGGCCTCCTCCGCCGGGGGGTAGGCGCCCGTGAACAGCGGCAGCGGCTGGCCCTTGACGATCGCGGCGACCAGCGGCACCGAGCGCGCCTGCAGCGACTGCAGCAGCGACTGCGCCAGCGCCGGCTCGGCCTGCACGTCGATGCGACCGAGCAGGAACCGCCCGGCGAACTCGCCGGCCAGCTGCGCGAGGACCTCCGAGCCGGTGTCGTAGCCCTCGGCCCACAGGTCCAGCACGACGGGGAACTCCACCGAGCGCTGGACGACCTCGGCGAACGACTCCTCGGTGACGTCCACGACGAACGGGGAGGTCTGCTGCGTGGCGTCGGGGGCGGCGGCCGCGCGCCGGGCGACCTCCTCGCGGCGGGAGTTGCGGGCCGCCAGGGCACCGAGGTCCACGGCCCCGCGCAGGTTCAGCCCCGCACCGGGGGGAGTCGGCTGAGTCATGGCGGTCAGCTTCTCACGCGGTCACCGGGCACCGTCACCGGCCCGCGAGGCCGGTGACGACGCGGGTGACGACGCGGGTGACGACGCCGGTGACGCGGTCCGCGGGAGCCGCGCGGCGAGGGCTCAGCGGGAGGGCCCCGGAGGGCTCAGGACGCCTCGACGGAGACCGGCCCGCTCTGCACGGCAACGACGGAGACCTGACCGCCGCCCGGCGGGACGGCGAAGACGACGACCTCCTCCAGCACCGTCGTCACGGAGGTGACACCGCCGTCGCGACCGGCCAGGGCCGCCGCGACGTCCTGCAGGGTGCCCGGCCGCCCGCCGTCCGGTCCGCTGGCCGTCACGGAGGAGCGGTAGCCCGCCACGACGAGGGCGCCGCCGTCACGGGTGCGCACGGCCACGACGGAGTCGTCCAGCAGGGTGCGCTCCTGGGTCAGCGAGCCGCCCGCGGCCTCCAGCGCGCGGGCCTGCTCCTGCGCGGAGGAGACCACGCTGCTGCGGTAGGCGTCCGCGGTGAACAGGTCGGCGAACTCGCTGCCGTCCCCGTGCAGCAGCACGTCGGCGTAGCGCTCCGCCACGGCGCGCGGGCTCATCGGCAGGTTGGTGTCCTCGTCGGGCGCCACGACCGCGGCCCCGTCGGCGGGAGCGCCGGTGGTGGGCAGGCTGGCACCGGGCAGCAGCGAGGGGGTGCCCCACACCCGGTACGGCTCGCGGGCCGACGGCGAGCGCAGCACGACCACCGACGGCTTGCCGTCCTCGCCCGGCTCCGTGACGGTCAGGAACCAGCGCGGCCAGCCGTCCTGGCGCGGCAGCACGGAGGAGATGGCGTCCAGGTCGTCGGCGCCGGCGGCCGGCGGGGTCACGCCGGCGGCGGCGACGGCGGCGGCGGCCCGGCGCAGGTCCAGCTCGGGGCCGGTGACGCGTTCGGCGAGCGCGTCGAGGTCGGTGGCGGCGGGGTCGCCGGCGGCTTCCAGGGGTGCGGTGGCCGCCTGCGCCACGCGGGCGGCCTGCGCGGGCTGGACCACCAGGGCCGCCCGCTCCCCCGCGGCGGCCGCGGGGGCGGTGACCGCGGGCAGCTCCGCGCACGCCGGCAGGGCCAGCACGGCGGCGCAGGCGGCGAGCGCGGCGGCGCGGGTCGTGCGCGGCGCGCGCGCCGTCGCCCGGGTCTCGGTGGTGCGGACCGGTCGCATCAGCGGGTCTCCTGCCGGGCGGGTCGGGCGGGGGCGCGCGAGGCGCGGGCGGGGCGGCGGTGCAGGAGCAGGCCCACCGCGCCGAGGACGGCCAGGACGGCGCCGCCGGCGAGGAGGGGCACGGCGGCGGGGTGCCGGGCGGCGTCGCCGGTGAGGCTCCAGGTCAGCTCCACCCGCTGCGGGGCGGCGGCGGTGCCGTCGGTGGCGACGACGGCGACCGCCCCGCCGGCGGCGTCGAGGGCCTCGTCGGAGGTGGTGTCCCAGACCAGCTCGGCGCTGCCGGAGCCGTCCGCGGAGGCCAGCCACACGTCCGCGGCCCGGGGGTCGGCGGCCGCGCCGGAGCCCTCGGCGCTCGTGCGGGCGACGGGTTCGTCGAGGGAGCCGGCCACACCGGTGACCTCGGTGCGCGCGGCCCGCCCCAGCCACGCCTGCGCGTCGCGGGCGGTCGCGACGCCGACGAACACGTCCCGGCCGTCCCCGGCGGCGGCGCGGACGGTGGCGGCCGGCCCGGACAGGTCCAGGACACCGGGGGCGGTCACGACGGCCACCGAACCGGCGGCGGGCTGCACCGCGACCGTCAGGGTGGCCGGCGGGGCCAGGACCGTCAGCAGCAGGGCGCCGGCGGCGGCGCAGCCGAGGCCGGCGAGCAGCAGCAGCCGGGCGATCGCGCGTCGCACGTGGTCCTCCGGTGTCGTGGGGGTCTCGCCCGGGCGGTGGGCCGCCGGGCCCGGGCTCCACACGGGCGACGGCGGCCGCGCACGGGCGCCGGGTACGGGACGACACCCTACGCACCCGTGAGCCGTGCCCGGGAACCCCGCGGACCGCGGCCGGTGGTTCTGCGGGCGCTGAACCGCCCCGGCAGCGGTCTCGTTGACCCCGGTGACGGGCCCGCGAGCCGGTCCTTGCGCGCAGGGTCCCGGGTCCGTCGCGTCGCCGCAGCCGGCCGCGACGCCCCGCGACGCCTCGCGCCCGACAGAACGGCCCGCCCGGGCCACCCCGACGAACGCGGAGGACCCCCACGATGACCGCTGCCCGATCGACCGCCACCCCGACCGGACCCACCGCCACCCGCGGCGCCGCGAGCGCGGCCCGCACGCCCGCCCCGACCAGCGCGGGCCTGCTGCTGCTGCGCCTGGTCACCGGCGCCCTGCTGCTCGTGCACGGCGTCCCCAAGCTCGCCGACCCCGCCGGTGCGACCGGGACGGCCGCCGCGGTCGGGGCACCGTTCCCCGAGGTCGCCGGCTGGCTGGTGGTCCTGGGTGAGGTCGGCCTGGGGGTCCTGCTGCTGGTGGGGCTGCTCACCCGCGTCGCCGGCGGCCTGCTGGTGCTGCAGATGGCGGGGGTGTGGCTGCTCGTGCACGCCCCGCAGGGGTTCCTGGTGGAGGGTCAGGTCAACGGCGAGAACGCGCTGCTGCTCGGCGCGGCGGGTCTGGCGCTGCTGTTCACCGGCGCGGGCCGCTTCTCCCTGGACGCCGCCGCGCAGCGGGCCCGGGCACGGGGTTGAGGCGCGCGGGGCCGGCCGGGGGTCACTGCCCCCGGCCCGCCTCGCCCTGCGCGCGCTCCACGGCGGCCTCCAGCCGTTCCAGCTTGCCGGTCAGCTCGCCCTCGTGCCCGGGGCGGATGTCGGCCTTGAGCACGAGGGAGACCCGGGGGCCGTGCCGGCCGACGGCTTCGCAGGCGCGGCGCACGACGTCCATGCACTCCTCCCAGGAACCCTCCACCGTGGTGAACATCGCGTCGGTGCGGTGCGGCAGGCCGGAGGAGCGCACGACGAGCACGGCGTCGGCGACCGCAGCGCTCACCGAGTCCGGCGCCCCCTCGGGCGCGGGACCACCGGACGGGGAGACGGAGAAGGCGACCAGCACGCGCCCACGCTAGGCGCCGCGCCCGGCCGTCGCCTGCCGGGCGGCGCACCACCGCGCGGTTACGCTGCTGGCGGCGGCCGCGCCGCACCGGGGAGCACCGCGCGGTGGCCCCTCAGCCCGTCCCCGTCCCGTCCCGGAGGTCCGCCGGTGTCCCACGAGTCCCCCGACGCCTTCAACATCGTCGTGCGCGGTTACGACCGCGGTCAGGTCGAGGCCCGGCTGCAGCACCTCGAGGACGCGCTGCGCGAGGCGCGGGCGCGCGTGGAGGAGAGCGACGCGCGCGCGCTGCGCGTGGCCGCCGAGCTCAGCCAGGCCCAGAAGGAGCTGCGCGAGCACGACAAGCCCACCTACTCCGGGCTGGGGGCGCGCATGGAGAAGCTGCTGCGCCTGGCCGAGGACCAGTCCGGGGAGATCCTGCGCTCCGCCCGCCGCGACGCCGACCGGCTGCGCGAGGAGGCGCGCGCGGAGGCCCTGGAGACCCGCTCGCGCGCCGACGAGGACGCGCAGCGGCGCACCGAGGGCGCCACCCGGGACGCGCAGGAGATCGTCGCGCGGGCCCGCACCGAGGCGGAGGGGATCGTGGAGGCCGCCCGGCGCAGCGCCGCCGAGACGACCGCCGCCGCCGAGCGGCACGCGGCGAACCTGCGCGCCCAGGCCGAGCACGAGACCTCCGAGGCGATCGCCGCCGCCGAGCGGCACGCCACCGAGCTGCGCGCGCAGGCGGAGCGGGAGGCGCTGGAGCTGCGCACCGGCACCGAGGCGGCCGTGCGCGAGCAGGAGCTGGCCCTGGCCGCCGCCCGCGAGCGCGCCGCCGAGGAGGACCGCCAGCGCCTGGAGGTCGCCGCGGCCCGCACCGCCGCCCGCATCGCCGAGGCCGAGCAGCGCGCCGCGGAGGCCGAGGAGCGCGCGCAGCAGGCCGCCGAGGCGGCGGAGTCCATCCGCGCCGAGGCGCTGGCCCAGGCGGCGCTGCGCGCCGAGTCCGCCCGGCAGGAGGCCGACGCGCTGCTGACCGACGCGCGCACCCGCGCGCAGCAGATGGTCGACACCGCGCGCGAGCAGGCCGAGCGCAGCCGCGCCTCGGCGCAGTCGGAGGTCGACGAGCTGATGCACCAGCGCGACGAGATCACGGAGCACCTCGACGACCTGCGCGGTCTGCTCGGCCTGACGCCGCCGGTGCTCACCGTCCCCGCGGAGGAGGAGGACGAGCAGGGGGCCGAGGTCGTCGACCTCACCGGCCGCGCCCCGCAGGAGGACCGGGCCGGCGCCGTCGGCTGAACCGCCGGGCGGGCCGGACCCGTCGGGGAGCCGGCCCGCCCGGCGTCAGGCCGGGGGCCAGGTCGTCGGCAGCGGCGCCCGGGCGGGGTTGACGCGGGCGACGACCTCGTCGAGCACGCGCCGCACCGACGGCTCCCCCACCCACAGGTGCTTGGCGCCCTCCACGGCGACGACCTCCGCCTGCGGCAGGGCGGCGAAGCGCTCGCGCGCCTCGGGCGGGCGCAGGAAGTCGTCGTGCTCCGGCACGAGCGCGGTCACCGGCCGGCCGAGCTCGCCCCAGGCGCGCAGGTCCTCCGGGGTGGACCAGCGCAGCGGCGGGGAGAGCAGGATCAGCCCCTCCACCAGCGGGTCGCGCCCGTGGACCAGGGCCAGGTCGGTGCCGAACGACCACCCCAGCAGCCACACCCGCGGCAGCTCGCGGAACTCCACCAGCTCCAGCGCGGCGGCGACGTCGTGGCGCTCGGCGCGGCCGGCGTCGAAGGTGCCGCCGCTGGTGCCGCGCGGGCTGGAGGTGCCGCGGGTGTTGAAGCGCAGCACCGCCAGGTCCGCCAGGGCGGGCAACCGGTAGGACGCCTTGCGCAGCACGTGGCTGTCCATGAACCCGCCGGCCGTCGGCAGCGGGTGCAGCGTCACCAGCGTCGCGACCGGGTCGCGCTCGGCGGGCAGCGCCAGCTCACCGACGAGGGTGAGCCCGTCGGCGGTGTGCAGCTCCACGTCCTCGCGCCGGGCCGGCAGCACCAGGTCCGAGCGGATCTCCACCGGGCCGGCGCCGGGGTCCGGGGCGCCGCTCACCGCGCCAGCTCCTCGCGCAGCACGCCCAGCAGGGCCGAGACGTCGGCGCCGGTGGTGTCGAAGGAGGTGACGAAGCGCGCCTCCACCTGCCCGGGGCCGTGGTGCGGGTCCCAGACGAAGAACGGCACGCGCGCCGCGGCGCGCTCGGCGACGTCGGCGGGCATCGAGGCGAAGACGGCGTTGGCCCGCACCGGGTGGGCCAGCCGCACCCGGGAGCCCAGGTCCTGCGCACCGCGCGCCAGCAGGTCGGCGGCGGCGTTGGCGG
This sequence comes from Kineococcus sp. G2, assembly GCF_037154035.1. Taxonomy (NCBI): domain Bacteria; kingdom Bacillati; phylum Actinomycetota; class Actinomycetes; order Kineosporiales; family Kineosporiaceae; genus Kineococcus; species Kineococcus sp. G2. The sequence goes on from NZ_JBBBEM010000060.1 coordinate 20,866, forward strand.
CCGCGGCGTTGCGGACCCACAGGTCCCCCTCGAGCAGCGCCAGGAGCTGCGCGGAGGCGAAGCGCGCCTTGGACAGCAGCTGCAGCGACTGCTTGCGCAGCCGGGACAGCCCGTCCGCGGCGGCCCGCTCGCGCACCACGACGACCTCGGCGGTGCCCCCGCCGTTCTTCGTCCCGCCCACGGAGACGGCGTCCACGCCCAGCCGCGTGGTCAGCTCGCCCAGCCCGGCCCCCAGGGCGACGGCGGCGTTGGCCAGGCGGGCGCCGTCCACGTGGACCCGCACGCCCAGGCCGTGGGCCACGTCCACCAGCTCGCGCAGGTGCGTGGCCGAGTAGACGGTACCCAGCTCGGTGCTCTGCGTCAGCGTCAGCGCACCGATGGGCGCGGCCATCGGGCCCTGCGCCCGGCGCACCGCGCGCTCCAGGTCGGCCGGGTCGACCAGGCCGTCGGGGGCGGGCAGGGGGATCAGCTTCGTGCCGCCGACGTGCTCGAGCGCACCGCCCTCGTCGTGCAGGACGTGCGCCTGCTCCGAGCACAGCACCGACTCCCACCGGTGCGTCAGCGCCTGCAGCGCGACCACGTTCGCCCCGGTGCCGGTGAGGACGACGGCGGAGGCGGTGTCCTCGCCGAAGTGGCCGCGCAGCACCTCCTCCAGCGCGGCGGTGTAGGGGTCGGCGCCGTAGCTGGGGACGTGGCCGCCGTTGGCGGCCACGAGCGCTTCGAGCACCTCGGGGTGCATGCCCGCGGCGTTGTCGCTGGCGAAGGAGCGGCGGCCGGGGTCGTGCCGGGCGATCGCCGGGGTGTGCTCTGCGGTGGGTGTTCCGGTCACCCGGCGACGGTAGTGCGGCGCGACGGGCGGGCGCAGGGCGGGGCGGCGAGGTGCGGCGGGGCGGGTCGGCGGCTCAGCGCGGTCCGCGCCGCTCGCGCGCCCGGAAGCAGGAGGCGTGCCAGTGCCGCCGCTCGCTGACCCCGTCGGCGGGGCTGAAGGTGCCGCGGGAGGGCCAGACCACCAGGTGCGCGGCACCGGGCGGGATCTCCTGCGCGCAGCCGGGGCAGCGGTAGGTCTTGGTGGAGGTGTCCCCGCGCAGCGGGCGCACCACCCAGGAGCCGTCCGGACCGGTGACGGTGCGGTCCACGCCCCGCCCGAGGACGCCGCGCGGCGGCGGGTCGGGGCGTCGGCGGTTGGCGCGGGGCACACGCCCATGGTGGCAGCCGGGACCGGGCGTCGCCGCGGCGGAGTCCCCTCCACACCACCGTGGCGCGCCCGGTCTCACCCCCTCCACCGTTCGGGGTGTGCTTTTCGTTACACCCCCCTTCCGGGGGGCGACCTGCGGTGCCACCCGCGGGTGGCGCGGGGTGAGCGGGACGGGGTGGGTGCGCCGTCGTCGCGCGGGCGGGCCGTAAGCTGCCCGACCGTGCGCCTGGTCATCGCCCGCTGCTCCGTCGACTACGCGGGGCGCCTGTCAGCGCACCTGCCGCTGGCCACCCGCCTGCTGCTGGTGAAGGCGGACGGCAGCGTGCTCGTGCACTCCGACGGCGGCTCCTACAAGCCGCTGAACTGGATGAGCCCACCGGCCCGGCTGACGGTGGCGCCGGCCGGCGAGGACGCCGCGGAGGGCGTCGTGGAGACCTGGACGGTGCGCAACCTCAAGAGCGACGACCGGCTGGTGGTCTCCGTGCACGAGGTGCTGCACGACTCCAGCCACGAGCTCGGCGTGGACCCGGGCCTGGTCAAGGACGGCGTGGAGGCGCACCTGCAGGAGCTGCTGGCCGAGCACATCGGCACGCTCGGCGACGGCTACCGCCTGGTGCGGCGGGAGTACCCCACCGCGATCGGCCCGGTGGACATCCTGGCCCGCGACGGCGGCGGCGGTGCGATCGCGGTGGAGATCAAGCGCCGCGGCGACATCGACGGCGTGGAGCAGCTGACCCGCTACCTGGAGCTGCTGAACCGGGACCCGCAGCTGCGGCCGGTGGCCGGCGTGTTCGCCGCCCAGGAGATCAAGCCCCAGGCGCGCACGCTGGCCACCGACCGCGGCATCCGCTGCGTGACGCTGGACTACGACGCCCTGCGGGGCATGGACGACGTCTCCGCGCGCTTGTTCTGAACCTCCCGGCCGTCGGCCGGGTGTCCCCCGACCTGCTGCCGCACCTGCACCCGCAGCGGTGCACCGGCCGTGCGGGCCTGGTCGTCGTCCACCCGCAGCACCCGGTGCAGGCGGGTGACGCGCACGAGCCGCAGGGCGGGCAGCGGCACGTCCCGCAGCACCATCTCGCGGCCGGCGCGCTGGGCGCGCCGGTGCGCGCCCACCAGCACGCCCAGACCCGTGGCGTCGGCGACGACGACGCCGTCGACGCTCACCACCAGGGGCCCGCTGCCGCGGTCGACCGCGGCGTGCAGGGCGGTGCGCACCTCCGGCACCGAGTGCACGTCGAGGCGGCCCGTGAGGCGCACGAGCCTGCCGGGGTCCTCCTCGACGACGGTGGCACCGCCCGGCGGTGCCGCCCGGGCGGCGCGCCGCGCCGCCACGTCGTCCGCGGCGCTGGGCGCCGCTCTCCTTGCTGCGACCTGGATCGCCATGTGTTCCTCCCCCGAGGACGCCGGTCGTGGTCACCGGCTCAGACGCAGGGGCCCGTCGTGCGGTTGCACCGCGCACCCGCCCATTCGGAGCACCCTGTGTGCTGACTCTGCCACTGTGCGCAGTCAATCGGGAGGGGAGCGCCACGGCGTTCACCGAACGGTGACCTCCCCACCGCGCTCCTGCCCCGCCCCGCCCACCACGCCGGGCCGCGCAGGACCGCCGGGCCGCGCCGGGCCGCGGGTGGGGTGCCGGCGAGCGCCGGGTGTCCCGCTGGACAGGGCGGCGACACTGGGGGCGTGACGTTCAGCGGCTACTACTACGCGGTGGGCCCGGTGCTCGCCCTGCTCGTCGTGGGCGTCCTCGTCCTCCTGCTGCGCTGGACCTTCTCCTCGGGCCGCTCCCTGGTGGAGCGCCGGCCCCGCACCGGCAGCAGCGAGGAGTACGGCCTGCTGGAGGTGGTCTCCGCCCCGTCGACCTTCGTGGAGGCGGAGGTGCAGCGACGCACCCTCACCGACGCCGGCATCCGCGCCACCCTGGCCCCCACCACGGAGGGGCCGCGCGTCATGGTCTTCCCCGAGCACGCCGCCCTGGCCCGCCAGCTGCTCGCCGGCCGCGGCGAGCGCCGCTGAGCCGGCGCTCCTGCCTCGCTCAGCGCAGGCCGCTGCGGGCCAGACCCGCGACGAACTGCCGCTGCGCCAGGGCGAACAGCACCAGCACCGGCAGGGCCGAGACCAGCGCGCCCGCCATGAGGGCCGGGTAGTCCGTCGTGTACTGGCTCTGCAGGAAGGACAGCCCCACCGGCAGCGTGTAGAGCTCCGGCGCCCGTAGCGCCACCAGGGGCCAGGCGAACTCGTTCCAGCGCCACATGAAGGTCATGACGACCAGCACCGCCACCAGCGGCCGGGCCAGCGGCAGCACCACCGACCACAGCGCGCGCAGCTGACCGGCACCGTCCAGCTGCGCCGCCTCCAGCAGCTCGTCGGGCAGCGACAGGAAGTACTGCCGGGCCAGGAACACCCCGAACGCCTCCGCCGACCGCGGCACGATCACGGCCCAGTACGAGTTGATCCAGCCCAGGTCGTTGACGAGGTCGAACTGCGGCACCAGCAGCGTCTGCACCGGGACCATGAGGGTCGCGACGATGCAGAAGAACACCACCGTGCGCCCGGGGAAGCGGTGCTTGGCCAGGACGTAGCCCGCCAGCACGTCCACCACGACGGTCAGCACCACCGCCACCACCGCGATCGCCGCGGAGTTCACCACCCACTGCAGCACCGGCAGGTCCACCAGCGCGCGGCGGAAGCCGCCCAGGTCGACGGAGGTGGGCACCAGCCCCACCCGGCCCGTCGCCAGGTCAGCGCGCGCGGACAGCGCCGTGACGACCATCCAGTACAGCGGGAAGACCCACACGAGCGCCAGGGCGCCGACCACCACCAGTCGGGGCCAGCGCACCGGGCGCCGCACCCGCCCCGGCTGCACCGCCAGCCGGTCGTGGCGCTCGCGCACCGGGGTGCTCACGCGACCTCCTCGGAGCCGCGCTGCGCCCACCAGGCGGCCACGGTCGCCAGGAGCACCACGCTGAAGACGACCACCCCGATCGCCGAGCCGTACCCCTCGGCGCGCGCCTGGAAGCCCTGCGCGTACGCGTAGGTGACGAGGATCTCGGTGGCGCCGGCCGGGCCACCGCCCGTCATGACCCGCACCACGTCGAAGGTCTGGAACACCTCGACCACCATGAGGACCACCACGAAGAACGTCGTGGGGCGCAGCAGCGGCCACGTCACGTACCGCACCCGCTGCCGACGGGAGGCCCCGTCCAGCTCCGCGGCCTCCAGCACGTCGCGGTCCACGCCCTGCAGCGCGCTGAGGTAGAGGACGACCACCAGGCCGGTGCGCGCCCAGAACAGCACGACGAACACCGACACCGCAGCCGCCGCGCCGCTGGACTGCCAGTCCGGAGCGGGCAGCCCCAGCTGCGTCAGCGTGCGGTCGACCACGCCGACCTCCTGGTCGAAGATCCACCGGCCGGCCATGGCCACCACCACGCCGGAGAGGACGTACGGCGCCAGGAACAGCGCGCGGAACAGCCCGCGCGCGGGCAGCCGGTCGCGCAGCAGCAGCGCCAGGCCGAAGCCGGCGGCGACGCTGGTGGGCACCGACACCAGCGCCAGCAGGACGGTGTTGCCGGCGGCCCGCCAGAAGACGGGGTCGCCCACCATGCGCGCGTAGTTGTCCAGGCCGGTGAAGCGCGCCTCGCCGATGCCGGTGGAGTCCGTCATCGAGATCCGCACCGCCTGCACGAGCGGGTACAGCACGAACAGGCCGAACAGGACGAGGGCCGGGGCCAGCAGCGCGTAGGAGGTCAGCCAGCGGCGCACCGGCGGGCGGGGACGGGCGGTGGCGCGGGGGGCGGTGCGCGGTGCGCGGGGGGACGCGGGGACCGCGGCACCCGGTGCCCTCACGCCCGGACCACCGACCGCACGCCCTCGGTGATGTCGCGCAGGGCCGCGCGGTCGTCCGCGGAGCCGAGGAACGCCTCCTCCAGGCGGTCGCGCAGCTGGACGTTGATCGCGCTGAAGCTCGGCACGACGACCTGCTCGACCAGCGGGGCGCGGATCGCCTCGGCCTGCTGGACGTACAGCTCCATGAGGTCCGGGCGCACCTTCCAGTCCAGCGAGGCGGCGTCGACGTCGCTGCGGGTGGGCAGCACGGTGGCGGCGGCGCAGAAGTCGCCCATCTGCTCCGCCTGCGCGCAGAAGGCGAGGAAGTCGAGCGCGGCGTCCCGCTTGTCGCCGGCCTCGACGGCCACCAGCGCGTTGCCGCCCAGGTCGGCGGAGGCGTTGACGTCGCGCGGCAGGAAGGTGGCGGAGTACCCGAACCCGCCGCTCTCGATCTCGGCGAGCAGGAAGTCCCCGGCGAAGCACAGCGCGACGGTCCGGTTGAGGAAGAGGTCGCTGGCGGCCTGGCCGCGGGTGCTGGCGTTGGGCGGGGTCAGGCCCTGCCGGAAGAGGTCGCGCGTGAAGGACAGGGCCTTGAGCGTTCCCGGGTCGTCCTCGACCACGCCGTCGAGGTCCTGGGTGAGCAGCCGGCCACCGGCCTGGTCGACCCAGTTCAGCCAGCGGAAGGCGCCGGCGTTCTGCCAGTTCACCGCGACCGGGTAGGTGTCGGCGCGGGTCGGCTGCACGCGGCGCAGCACGTCGGCGAACTCCTCCCACGTCCACGCCCGCTCCAGCGAACCCGGCAGCGTCAGCCCGGCGGCGGCCACCGCCTCGTCGTCGACGAGGACCATCGAGGTGTCGGTGTGGTGCGGGACGCCGAAGGTGCCGCGCTCGTCGGTGACCGCGCTCCAGAAGGCGGGCAGGAACGCCGGCTCCAGGTCCGAGGCACCGGGCAGGTCCGCGAGGACGCCCTGCTCCCGGTAGGCGGCCACGTCGGTGTAGCTGACCCGGAAGAGGTCGGGGGGGCTGTCGGTGCGCAGGGCGGTGTCCACCGCGGTGAGGACCTGCGAGTACGGCACGACCTGCAACCGCACGCGCGGGCCTCCCGCGGCGGCGAAGTCGTCGGCGAGCTTCTCGAAGGCGGGCACCTCGGCCTCGCTGGCCCAGGTGATCATCGTCAGCTCGTCCGGGTCAGCGGGCGTGCCGCCGGAGGCGTCGGTGGAGAAGCCGCTGCAGGCGGTGAGCCCGGCGGTGGCGGCGGCCCCGGCGCCCGCGCCCAGCACGGTGCGGCGGGTCGCGGACGCGCGAGGACGACGGGGGGTGGAGGGGGTGCTTCGGGGTGCGGTCACGTCAGCTCCTGGGGTAGCCACGGGCCGCTGTTCGACCCGCCGGGGGCTGCAGCGGGGGTGGGTGCTGACGACGCTAGCCGTTCGGGCCCGTCTCGGCCCGGCGAACGTGACGGAGGGTTCAGGCGACGTTGACGTTCTGTCCCGGGGGCGCCGACTCCAGCCAGGACGCGAAGCCCGTGTAGGCGTCGGAGCTCATCGCCAGCTCCAGGGGCGCACCGCGGTGCCGGCACTCCACGACGATGGCGCCGGGCTGCACCGCGAAGCGCTCCTGCCCGTCGGCGTCGCGCCGCCGCGTCACGTCGAGCGCCCCCCGTGCGAAGGAGCACGAGGGGCGCGGCGACAGGGAGAACGTGCGGTACCAGTCCAGGCGGTCCGTCTCGTAGCGCGCCACCCCCCACGCCCAGCGGCGGGACGAGGGGTGGCGCACCGAGCAGTCGAACGTGCCCAGGCGCCCGGTGAGGCGGCGCCGGCGCACGAGGACCAGGACCAGGCCGAGCAGGACCACCAGGGCGCAGGCGCCCGCCACCTCCAGGGACAGCAGCAGCTCGCGCACGCCGGTCGGTCCTCCCCGGTCAGCTCGTCAGAGGTCCTCGACGGCCCGACCGGCACCCTCGCGGACCGTCTCGGCCACGATGGTCACCGTGTCGGAGTCGACGGAGAAGAACCCCCCGTCCACGTGGACGGTGGTGCCGCCACCGCTCCCGGTGACGGACACCTCCCCCTCGGCGAGGACGGCCAGCAACGGTTCGTGGCCGGCCATGATGCCGATCTCGCCGTCGACGGTGCGGGCGCGCACCAGCGTCGCCTCACCCGACCACACGGACCGGTCGGCGGCGACCAGCTCGACCTGCAACGGCACCCTGAGCTCCTTCGTCCCTCGTGACGGCTACCGGCCCGCGAGGGCTCAGTCGCCCTGCTTCTGGATCTCGGCCCACTTGCGCTCGACGTCCTCGAGACCGCCGACGTTGAAGAACGCCTGCTCGGCGATGTGGTCCATCTCGCCGTCGGCGATCCGCGAGAAGCCCTCGATGGTCTCCTTCAGGGGCACCGTCGAGCCGGCGACGCCGGTGAACTTCTCCGCCATGTAGGTGTTCTGCGACAGGAACTGCTGGATGCGCCGCGCGCGGGAGACGATGAGCTTGTCCTCCTCGGACAGCTCGTCGACGCCCAGGATGGCGATGATGTCCTGCAGTTCCTTGTTGCGCTGCAGGATCTGCTTCACGCGCACCGCGGTGGAGTAGTGGTCCTTGGAGATGTACAGCGGGTCAAGGATCCGGGAGGTCGAGGCCAGCGGGTCCACCGCGGGGTACAGACCGCGCGAGGCGATCTCGCGGGAGAGCTCCGTGGTGGCGTCCAGGTGCGCGAACGTCGTGGCCGGCGCGGGGTCGGTGTAGTCGTCCGCGGGCACGTAGATCGCCTGCAGCGAGGTGATCGAGTGGCCGCGCGTGGAGGTGATGCGCTCCTGCAGCACACCCATCTCGTCGGCCAGCGTGGGCTGGTACCCCACGGCGGAGGGCATGCGGCCCAGCAGGGTCGACACCTCGGAGCCGGCCTGGGTGAACCGGAAGATGTTGTCGATGAAGAGCAGCACGTCCTGCTTCTGCACGTCGCGGAAGTACTCCGCCATCGTCAGCGCGGACAGGGCGACGCGCAGGCGGGTGCCCGGCGGCTCGTCCATCTGGCCGAAGACCAGCGCGGTCTTGTCGAAGACGCCGGCCTCGGCCATCTCGCCGATGAGGTCGTTGCCCTCGCGGGTGCGCTCACCGACGCCGGCGAACACCGACACACCGCCGTGGTTCTGGGCGACGCGCTGGATCATCTCCTGGATGAGGACGGTCTTGCCGACGCCCGCACCGCCGAACAGACCGATCTTGCCGCCCTGCACGTACGGGGTCAGCAGGTCGATGACCTTGATGCCGGTCTCGAACATCGTGGTCTTCGACTCGAGCTGGTCGAAGCTGGGGGCCTTGCGGTGGATCGGCCAGCGCTCGGTGACCTCCAGGCGCTCGCCCTCCTCGAGGTTGAGGCAGTCGCCGATGGCGTTGAAGACGTGCCCGAGGGTGACGTTGCCGACCGGCACGGAGATCGGGGCACCGGTGTCGACCACGGGGGCGCCGCGCACCATGCCGTCGGTCGGCTTCAGCGAGATGGCGCGGACCATGTTGTCACCCAGGTGGGAGGCCACCTCGAGGGTCACGGTCTGCGTCTGACCGCCCATGGTCACCTCGGTGGTGAGGGCGTTGTTCTGCTCGGGCATCGCGTCGGCCGAGAACTCGACGTCGACGACGGGCCCGATGACTCGGGCGATACGGCCGGTCGCACCCTTGCTGGTGCTGGCCGGCGAATCGGTGACGGTGGCGGTCATGTCGCTCCTCGGGCTTCCTTCGTCGAGTCAGTTCTTGCTGAGTGCGGGGATCAGGCGCGCGAGCCCGCGGAGGAGAGGGCGTCGGCGCCGCCGACGATCTCGGTGATCTCCTGCGTGATGTCCGCCTGCCGGGCGTTGTTCGCCAGCCGCGTGAGGTTCTTGATGAGCTCGTCGGCGTTGTCCGTGGCCGACTTCATCGCCCGCTGCCGGGCGGCGAGCTCGGAGGCCGCGGCCTGCAGCAGGCAGTTGTAGACGCGGCTGTTGACGTACTGCGGCAGCAGCGCGTCGAGCACCGCCTCGGGGCTGGGCTCGAAGCTGTACAGGGGCGTGAGCTCCCCGTCCTGATCCCCGGCGCCCTCGACGACCTCCAGCGGCAGCAGGCGGATCACGCGGGGCTCCTGCGTGACCATGCTGACGAAGTGGGTGTACACGACGTGGATCTCGTCGACGCCGCCCTCGCCGGCCTCGCGGCCGAAGTCGGCCACGAGGCGCTCGCCGATCTCCTTGGCGTGCTCGTAGCGCGGCGAGTCGGTGAACCCGGCCCACTCGGCGGTGATGTCGCGCCGGCGGAAGCGGTAGAAGGACGCCGCCTTGCGGCCGACGAGGTAGGGGGAGACCTCCTTGCCCTCGGCCCGCAGGGTCGCCGTCAGCCGCTCCCCCTCGCGCAGCACGCTGGAGGAGTAGGCACCGGCCAGGCCGCGGTCGGAGGACAGCAGCAGGACCGCTGCCCGCCGCACCTGCGGCTTCTCGGTGATCAGCGGGTGGTCGAGCGAGGCGTTGGACGCCGCGGCCGACACCGCGCGGGTGAGCGCCCGGGCGTAGGGGGTCGACGCCCGCACGTTCGCCTGCGCCTTGATGATGCGCGACGCCGCGATCAACTCCATCGCCCGCGTGATCTTCTTGGTCGCCTGGACCGAGCGGATCTGCCGCCGGTAGGCCCTCAGCTGGCCTGCCATGTCCTGCTCCTCTTCCCTGCTCCGCTCGGTCCCTGCCGTGATCTGTGCGCGTCCCGCGTCAGCGGGCCGCGGTCGCCCCGCCCCGATTGGTGGTGATGCGCTCCTGCGAGACGTCGCCCGCGTCGGTGCGGCCCTCGTCGGTGTCCGCGGGCACCGGGGTGGTGTCCTCGGAGGAGGAGAACTGCGGCTTGAAGGCGTCGATCGCCTTCTTCAGCTCCTCCTTGGCCCCGTCGGAGAACTGCTTGGTCTCGCGGATCCCCTGCATCACGCCCGGGTGCTGGCGCTTGACGTACTCGAGGAACTCGCGCTCGAAGCGGCCGATGTCGGCGACCTCGACCGAGTCCAGCTGACCGGTGGTGCCGGCCCAGATGGAGACGACCTGCTCCTCGAGGGAGTACGGGGTGTACTGCGGCTGCTTGAGCAGCTCCACCAGGCGGGCGCCGCGGGCCAGCTGGTTGCGCGAGGCCTGGTCCAGGTCGGAGGCGAACATCGCGAACGCCTCCATGGCGCGGTACTGCGCCAGGTCCAGCTTCAGCGTGCCGGAGATGCCCTTGATCGCCTTGGTCTGCGCGGCGCCACCGACGCGGGACACCGAGATGCCGACGTCGATCGCGGGGCGCTGGTTGGCGTTGAAGAGGTCGGACTGCAGGAAGATCTGCCCGTCCGTGATGGAGATGACGTTGGTGGGGATGTACGCCGAGACGTCGTTGCCCTTGGTCTCGATGAACGGCAGGCCGGTCATCGAGCCGCCGCCGAGCTCGTCGGACAGCTTCGCGCAGCGCTCCAGGAGGCGGGAGTGCAGGTAGAAGACGTCACCGGGGTAGGCCTCGCGGCCCGGCGGGCGGCGCAGCAGCAGCGACACGGCACGGTAGGCCTCGGCCTGCTTGGACAGGTCGTCGAAGACGACGAGGACGTGCTTGCCGCCGTACATCCAGTGCTGCCCGATGGACGAGCCGGTGTACGGGGCCAGGTACTTGAAGCCAGCCGGGTCGGACGCCGGGGCGGCGACGATGGTCGTGTACTCCATGGCGCCCGCCTCCTCCAGCGAGCGGCGCACCGAGGCGATCGTCGAGCCCTTCTGGCCGATGGCGACGTAGATGCAGCGGACCTGCTGCTTCGGGTCGCCGGACTCCCAGTTGGCCTTCTGGTTGATGATCGTGTCGATCGCGATGGCGGTCTTGCCGGTCTGGCGGTCGCCGATGATCAGCTGACGCTGGCCGCGGCCGACCGGGATCATCGCGTCGATGGCCTTGATGCCGGTCTGCAGCGGCTCGCGGACCTCCTGGCGCTGCACGACCGAGGGGGCCTGCAGCTCCAGGGCGCGACGGGTCTCCGCCTCGATCGGCCCGAGGCCGTCGATGGGGGCGCCCAGCGGGTTGACGACGCGGCCCAGGAAGGCGTCGCCGACGGGCACGGAGAGGACCTCGCCGGTGCGGTGGACCTCCTGGCCCTCCTCGATGCCGGAGTAGTCGCCCAGGACGACGACGCCGATCTCGCGCACGTCGAGGTTCTGGGCCAGGCCCAGGGTGCCGTCCTGGAAGCGGAGCAGCTCGTTCGCCATCACCGAGGGCAGGCCCTCGACGCGCGCGATGCCGTCGCCGGCTTCGCTGACGCGCCCGACCTCCTCGCGCGCGGCGGAGCCGGGGTCGTACGACGCCACGAACGCGTCGAGAGCGTCCCGGATCTCCTCCGGGCGGATGGTCAGCTCGGCCATGGGATGCCCTGCTCTCCTTCTGGGGGTGCTGTCTGGGGTGCCGGCGGGTGCTGCCCGCGCCCGTGGCGGGTGCTCGGTCCCGGCGTCGCCGGACCGCCGAGCGGCGGTTCAGTGCGTGCTGCGACCCATTGTCCCCCCGTCGCGGGGGGCCGGTCGACCGAGCCGCCGCCCGTTCGCCGTCGGCTCAGCCGGCGAGGCGGCGACGGGCCTCGGCGAGCCGGGTGGAGACGGCGCCGTCGATGACGTCGTCGCCGATGCTCACCCGCAGTCCGCCGACCAGCTCGGGGTCGACGTCGACGTTGAGGCGCACCGGGCGCCCGTACTGGCGGCTCAGCACCGCCGAGAGCCGGTCGTGGTGCTCCTGGCTGAGCGGGCGGGCGCTCACGACGTGGGCGACCATCTGCTCGCGCCGGCGCGCGACGACCGTGACGTACTCCTCCAGCAGCCGCTCGGCGCGCACGCCGCGCGGCGCGGCGGCCGCCCGGCGGGCCAGCTGCACGGCCTCCGGGGTGGCCCGGCCCAGCAGCAGCCGCGACACCAGCGCCGCCCGTTCGGCGGCCGGCGCGGTGCGGTCGGCCAGCGCGTCGCGCAGCGCCGGGTTGCCGGCCACGGTGCGCGAGAAGCGGAACAGCTCGTCCTCGAGGGCGTCCAGGTGACCGGAGCGCTCCGCCTGCGCCGCCACCGCCGCCACCGCCAGCTGCTCGCAGGCGTCGGCGATGTCGCGCGTGGCGCCCCACCGGCCGGTGGCCAGGGCGGCGACGGTCTCGACGGCGGCCGGCGAGACCTTGCCGCCCAGCACGGCGCGCACGAAGGCGGCCTTGGCCGCCCCCTCGCGCGCCGGGTCGGTCAGCGCCCGGCGCAGCCCGATGGAGTCGTCGAGCAGCGAGGTGACCGCGAAGAGGTCCTCACCGGTCCGCCCGGCGTCGGCCCCCTGCGCGGCGAGCTGCGCCTCGAGCACCTCCTGGGCGCGGGCCAGGCTGACCCGCGCCGCACCGCTGTCGAGGTCGGTCATCGGGCCGTCACGCCCTGCTCGGAGGTCTCGAGCTCGGCGAGGAAGCGGTCGACGACACCGCTCTGGCGCGCCGGCTCCTGCAGCGACTCCCCGACGATGCGCGAGGCGAGCTCGGTGGCCAGGCGGCCGACCTCGGCGCGCAGCTGCGCCGCGGCCTGCACGCGCTCGGCCTCGATCGTGGCGCGAGCGGAGGTGGTGATCCGCTCGGCCTCGGCCTGGGCCTGCTCGCGCAGCTCGGCGACGATCGCCGCGCCCTGCTGGCGCGCCTCCTCACGGATGCGGTTGGCCTCGCCGCGGGCGTCGGCGAGCTGCGCCTTGTACTCCTGCAGCGCGGCGTTGGCCTCGGCCTGCGCGCGCTCGGCCTTCTCGACGCCGCCCTGGATCGCCTCGCGGCGCTCCTCGAAGGCCTTCTCGAGCCGCGGCACGACGACCTTGGCGACGAGCAGGTAGAGCAGGGCCAGGAAGACCAGCCCGGCGATGAGCTCACCGGGGTGCGGCAGGACCGGGTAGGCCTCCTCCCAGAAGCCCCCCTCCTCCTCGGCCGCTGCGGCCATCACCCACGCGGGCATGTGCGCTCCTTAAGCAGTCAGTGGTCTCGCCGACGACGGTGGTCGGTCACTCGACGCCCGGGTTGATGAAGGCGAGGACGAAGCCCAGGATCGCGAGCGCCTCGGCGAGCGCGAAGCCCAGGATGGCGATCGGCTGCAGCATGCCGCGGGACTCCGGCTGGCGCGCCACGCCGTTGATGTAGGCGGCGAAGACGAGACCGACGGCGATGGCCGGGCCGATCGCGGCGAGGCCGTAACCGATGACGTTGAGGCTTCCACCCATGGTGTGGATCGTTCCTTTCTCGGACCGGCGCCGGTGGCCCCGGGGACGTTGGGTCGTGCGGTGGGTCAGTGCTCGTCGGCGAGGGAGCCGGCGATGTACGTGGCGGTGAGCAGCACGAAGATGTACGCCTGCAGCACCTGGATGAGGAGCTCGAAGAACGACATCACCAGGCCGAACAGGTAGGAGACGACGCCCGCCGCGGGCAGCAGTCCCTCACCGTGCAGCAGCAGGTGCTCGCCGCCCAGGAAGAGCACGAGGATCAGCATGTGACCCGCGAACATGTTCGCGAACAGTCGCACCGCCAGGGTCAGGGGGCGCGAGACGAAGTAGGTGAACAGCTCGAGCAGGTAGACGACCGGCACCAGGAAGACCGGCACGCCCGCCGGCATGAGCGACTTGAAGTAGCCGCCCACGCCCTTCCGCTTCATGCCGATGAGGTGGTACAGCACGAAGACGACCAGCGTCAGCGCGATCGGGAAGCCGATGCGGCTCATCGTGGGGTACTGGATCGGCGGGATGACGCCGAAGAGGTTGTTCACCAGGATGAGCGTGAACAGCGTGAACAGCAGCGGGACGTAGCGGAGGAACTCCTTGGACCCGATGATGTCCCGGGCCACCCCGTTGCGGACGAAGCCGTACAGGGCCTCCACCGCGAACTGCTTCTTGTTCGCGGGCACGACGCTGAGCCGCTTGGTGGTCGCCAGCAGCACCGCGGCGATGATGACGAAGCTCAGCGCCATCAGCACCATCGGGCGGGTCAGGGCGAAGGCGCCGTCCCCGATCAGCGGCTGCCAGAAGTCCGCGGGCGAGGGAGCCTCGAAGGTCTCCCCGCCGGCGGTGGCGAGCGTGGACAAGCTCACAGCGTCTCCTCCGTACGAACGCCAGTGTGTGGACGGGGGGCCGGGGCGGTGCGCCAGTCACCCAGCCGCGCTGTGCGCGGGCTGAGCGTCAGTTGCGCGAACCGTACCGGAACCACACGTAGTAGATGCTCAAGGCCATGCCGCCGAGGCTGCCGACGACTGCGAGGAACGAGGTGTCCAGCAGCCGGTCGAGCAGCAGGCCCAGCAGGCCGAAACCGACGATGCCCGAGATGAGGTACGACGCCGCGTTCCAGGCCACGCTGTCGTTCAGCCGGGCCTCCTCGCGCGCGTCCTCGTCCGGCCGCCTGTCCTCCTCGGGCATGGTGGAGCGAACGGTAGCAGTCGCCCACGTCAGCCCCCCGCACCCGGACGGCCGTGGCCGAGCTCGAACACGGGCAGGCGCAACCGGCGGAACGCGACGCACGCGGCAGCGCTCCACGCGACCGTGCACACCGCGGCCGAGACGGCCGCCGCAGCGCCGTCGAGGGCCGGCAGGTCGCGCAGGACGAGGACCGCGGTGGCGAGCACCGTGACCTTGAACAGGTAGACCATGAGGGCCAGCGCCAGGCTCAGACCCGGCTCGACGTGCTTGACCACCCGCAGCAGCAGGAACGTCGAGGCCAGGAAGACGGTGGCGAGACCACCGCCCACTAGGGCGCCGAGCGCACCGTCCGCGCCGGACGCGGCACCGATGCCGGTGCACCCGGCCCACACGAGGACGACGGGGGGCAGCGCGCGCCGCGGGACGACGCTGAAGACGTCGTCGGCACTCCTCGTCACGGCTGCTGCTCTCTGTCGTCGGCGGGTCGTCCGGGGTTCGGCTCGTCGGCGCGTCCGCGGCTCACCGGTGCGGGAGCCGGGCGGACTTCGTGAAAGCTATCACGAGACGAAGGGTCTCCTACGCACCGTCGTGGACCCCCTGTCGCGGGCGCGCCGAGGGTTCCCGGGGCGGGGCCGTCCCCGCCGCGGCGGCTCCGTCCGGCACCTGGGCGGCGCGCCCGCGGGAGCGCCGCCAGAACAGCGGCCCGAACGTGAAGGCGAGGACCACGCTGCCCGCCGCCAGGGCCACCGCGAGCGCCTGCACCAGGGGCAGGAAGGCGTACGAGGCGGCACCGAAGCTGAGGAATGCGGCCCACGAGTACATGACGAGCACCGCCACCCGGTGCGAGTGCCCCATCTGCAGCAGCCGGTGGTGCAGGTGCTTCTTGTCCGGGTGCCAGAACGCCTTGCCCGCCCGGGTGCGCCGCACCACGGCCAGCAGCATGTCCCCCAGGGGCACCAGCAGCACCGCCACCGGCAGCACCAGCGGGAAGAACGCCGGGGCGATCTCCTCGTCGGCGACCGTCTCGGGGTCGACGGTGCTCGTGGCGGCGATGGTCGCCGTGGCCAGCAGCAGGCCCAGCAGCATGGAACCGGAGTCGCCCATGAAGATGCGTGCCGGGTGCGAGTTGTGCGGCAGGAACCCCACGCAGCAGCCGACGGTGGTGGCCGCGACGAGGGTCGCCAGCGAGGAGAAGTCGTCGGGGAACTGCCCGCGCTGCAGGGCGTACGAGTAGAGGAAGAACGCCACCGCGCCGATGCCGACGATCCCCGCGGCCAGGCCGTCGAGGCCGTCCACGAAGTTCACGGCGTTCACCGACACCAGGACCACCAGGATGGTGATCGCCATCATCGCCGGCGCCGACAGCAGCGTGACACCGCCGATGGGCAGCTGCAGCAGGCTGACGCCCTGCCAGCCCATCACCCCGGCCGCCAGCACCTGCCCGGCGAGCTTGGTGACGGCGTCCAGCTGGACGATGTCGTCGGCCACCCCCACCGCGCAGACGATCGCCGCGCCCACCAGCACCCACTGCGGTCCCGGTGAGGCGTCGAACACCCGCGAGGTGAAGGGGATGCGGCTGGCCACCAGCAGCGCCGCCGCCAGGCCCAGCAGCATCGCCACCCCGCCCATGCGCGGCACCGGCACGGAGTGCACGTCCCGCTCGCGCAACGGGGTGACGGCGCCGACGCGCTGCGCCAGCCGCCGCACCAGGGGCGTCGTCAGGTAGGTGACGGCCGCGGCGACGACGATGACCAGCAGGTAGACGCGCACCCCGGATCAGCCCTCCGGGGAGGCGTCGGCCCGTTCGCCCCCCGAGCCGCCGGCGGCTGCGGGGTCCTCCTCGAGCCCCGGCCCGGGCTCCGGGTCCGGCTCGGGTTCCGGGTCGTACCAGCCCTTCGGCACCGCACGGCGCAGCTCCTCCTCGCTGAGCGCCCCGACCCGCAGCACCCGCAGCGGACCGTCCGAGGCGTCCACGATGGTCGAGGGCGCACCCTTCGGGCTGGGGCCGCCGTCGAGGTACACCCGCACGGACGAGCCGAGCTGGTCGACGGCCTCCTGCACGAGGGTGGCCGCGGGCCTGCCCGACAGGTTGGCGCTGGAGACGGCCATCGGGCCGGTGCGCTTGAGGAGCTCCAGCGCGACGGGGTGCAGCGGCATGCGCAGGGCGACGGTGCCGTGCGTGTCGCCCAGGTCCCACGTCAGGGACGGCTGCGCGCGGCACACGATCGTCAGCGCCCCGGGCCAGAAGGCGTCCATGAGCTCGCGCACGGCGAACGGCACGGCCGAGGCCAGCCCGTCCACGGTGCGCACCTCGGGGACGAGCACGGGCGGCGGCATGTCGCGCCCGCGCCCCTTGGCGTCCAGCAGCTTCTGGACCGCCGCCGGCGAGAACGCGTCCGCACCGATGCCGTAGACGGTGTCGGTGGGCAGCACGACGACCTCGCCGCGCTTGACGGCGTTCTCGGCCGCGGCCAGGCCGCGCTCGCGGGTCACCGGGTCGGCGCAGTCGAAAGGGGGTCTCACACGGGCGAGTGTCCCACCGGCGCGCACCGGTGCGGGGCGCCACCCGCCCGGCGGGTCCCCGCGGCGCGGCCGGGATCAGGCACGGCGAGGGTCGGGCGCCGCCGGGGTCAGGCGCGGCGGGCGCTCGTGCAGCGGGGGCGCCCGGTCAGGTCGCGGTGCCCGGCGACCTGCCGCCACGCGGGACCGGCCAGCAGCCGGCGGGCGCCGTCCTCCTGCACCTCGGCGTGCTCGACGACGACGAGGCCGCCGGGCCGCAGCAGGCGAGCCGCGGCCGCCACCACGCGGCGGGGCACCTCCAGCCCGTCCTCACCACCGCCGTAGAGCGCCAGCTCGGGGTCGTGGCGCGCCACCTCCACCTCCTGCGGCACCGCCCCCGGCGGCACGTACGGCGGGTTGCTGACGACGACGTCGACCTCGCCGTCGAGGTCGGCGAACGCGCTCGCCGCGTCCCCCAGCCGCAGGTCCAGCTCCGGCGCGAACTCGTCGGCGTTGCGCCGGGCCCACGCGTGCGCCATCGGGTCCAGCTCCACCGCGTGCACCCGGGCCGCCGGCACCTCGGTGGCCACGGCGAGCGCGATCGCCCCCGAGCCGGTGCACAGGTCCACCACGACGGGCCGCCCGCCGGTGGCCGCGAGCCGGGCCGCCTCGTCGACCGCGAACTGGGCGACGACCTCCGTCTCCGGCCGGGGCACGAACACGCCCGGGCCCACCGCCAGCTCCAGCGAGCGGAACGGGGCGCGACCGGTCAGGTGCTGCAGCGGCACCCGCTGCGCGCGCTGGGCGACCAGGTCCGCGAACCGCCCGGGCTCCACCGGGGAGCCGAGCGCTGCCAGCACCCCGAGCCGGGAGCGCTGCACGCCCAGGGCGTGCGCCAGGAGCACCTCCGCGTCAGCGCGCGGGCTCGGCACCCCCGCCGCGGCCAGCTGCGCCTGCGCCTCGCCGACCAGCTCGCGGACCGTCCGGCCGGCCGCCGGTGCGCTCACGCCACGCCGCCCGCCGCAGCCAGCTGGACCGCCTCGTCGGCGTCGACAGCCGACTGGATCACCGGGTCCAGGTCGCCGTCGAGGACGGTGTCGAGGTTGTACGCCTTGAAGCCGGTGCGGTGGTCCGCGATGCGGTTCTCGCCGAAGTTGTAGGTGCGGATGCGCTCGGAGCGGTCCACCGTGCGCACCTGGGAGCGCCGAGCTGCGGAGGCCTCGGCGTCGGCGGCCTCCTGCGCCGCGGCGTGCAGGCGCGCCCGCAGGATGCGCATCGCCTGCTCGCGGTTCTGCAGCTGCGACTTCTCGTTCTGGCAGCTGACGACGATGCCGGTGGGCAGGTGCGTGATGCGCACCGCCGAGTCCGTGGTGTTCACGCTCTGGCCGCCGGGCCCGGAGGAGCGGAAGACGTCCACGCGCAGGTCGTTCGGGTCCACCTGCACCTCGACCTCCTCCGCCTCCGGCACCACCAGCACGCCGACGGCCGAGGTGTGCACCCGCCCGGCGGACTCGGTGACGGGCACGCGCTGCACGCGGTGCACCCCGCCCTCGTACTTCAGCCGGCTCCACACGCCCTCGGCAGCGGCGCCGCGCGTCTTCACCGCGACGGAGACGTCCTTGTACCCGCCCAGGTCGCTGCCGGTGGCGTCCAGCAGCTCCGTCGTCCAGCCGCGGCGCTCGGCGTAGCGCAGGTACATGCGCAGCAGGTCGCCCGCGAACAGGGCCGACTCCTCGCCCCCCTCCCCCGCCTTGATCTCCAGGATCACGTCCCGGGAGTCGTCGGGGTCGCGCGGCAGCAGCAGCCGGCGCAGCCGCTCGGCGGCCTCCTCGGCAGCGCGCTCCAGCGCGGGCAGCTCGGCGGCGAAGGAGGGGTCCTCGGCGGCCAGCTCGCGCGCGGCGCCGGCGTCGTCCACGGCCGAGCGCCAGGTGGTGTGCGCCTCCACGACCGCGCCCAGCTCCGCGTAGCGCCGCCCGAGCGAACGGGCCAGCGCCGCGTCGGCGTGCACCGCGGGGTCGGCCAGCCGCCCCTCCAGCTCGGCGTGCTCGGCGAGCAGCGGCTGGACGGACTCGAACACGGCGGGGACCTCCGGGAGCGGCGGGTGGCGGAGCGGGAACGCGACAGCGCCGGCCCCGTCGCCCGGGAGGGCGGTGGGACCGGCGCTGCGAGGGTGCTACTGGGCGTTCTTCTTGCCGTAGCGCGCCTGGAAGCGAGCCACCCGGCCGCCGGTGTCCAGGATCTTCTGCTTGCCCGTGTAGAACGGGTGGCAGGCGCTGCACACGTCGGCGCGGAGCTCGCCGCTCGTCGAGGTGCTGCGGGTCGTGAACGTGTTGCCGCAGGTGCAGGTCACCTGGGTCTCCACGTACTCCGGGTGGATACCGGCCTTCATGGTGTTCTCCTCGCCTTGCTCAGACGGTCCCGGGTCGCCCTCCCCCGCGGGGGTGGTGCTGGCGTGAGCCGGGGCCTGCGGTCGGGTCAGTCTCCCACAGGAAGCCCTGCACGAGCTGCTCACCTGGTGGAACCCACGGCCCGGCGCGGTGATTCCCGCGCCGGGCCGGCGGTGTCAGTCGTCCGAGTCCTTGTTGACCAGGGGCGTGGACTTCTGCACCTGGACGAGGAACTCGAGGTTGCTGCGGGTCTTCTTCAGGCGGTCCAGCAGCAGCTCGATGGAGGCCTGCGCGTCGAGCGCGGTGACCACGCGGCGCAGCTTCCAGACGGTCTGCAGCTCCTCGCGCGACATGAGGATCTCCTCGCGGCGGGTGCCGGAGGCCGGCACGTCGACCGCGGGGAAGATGCGCTTGTCGGCCAGCTGGCGCGACAGCCGCACCTCCATGTTCCCGGTGCCCTTGAACTCCTCGAAGATGACCTCGTCGGCCTTGGAGCCGGTCTCGACCAGCGCCGAGGCGAGGATCGTCAGGGAGCCGCCGTTCTCGACGTTGCGGGCCGCGCCGAAGAAGCGCTTCGGCGGGTACAGCGCCGACGCGTCCACACCACCGGACAGGATCCGGCCGCTGGCCGGCGCCGAGATGTTGTAGGCGCGCGACAGGCGGGTCAGCGAGTCCAGCAGCACGACGACGTCGTTGCCGAGCTCCACGAGGCGCTTGGCCCGCTCGATGGCGAGCTCGGCGACCGCGGTGTGGTCCGCGGCGGGACGGTCGAAGGTGGAGGCGATGACCTCACCCTTGATCGTGCGCTGCATGTCGGTGACCTCTTCGGGCCGCTCGTCGACGAGGACGACCATGAGGTGGCACTCGGGGTTGTTGGTCGTGATCGCGTTGGCGATGGCCTGCATGACCATCGTCTTGCCCGCCTTCGGCGGGGCGACGATCAGACCGCGCTGCCCCTTCCCGAGCGGCGACATCAGGTCGATGATGCGCGTCGTCAGGACGTTGGGCTCGGTCTCCAGGCGCAGCCGCTCCTGCGGGTACAGCGGCGTCAGCTTGGTGAAGTCGGGCCGGTTGCGGGCCTGCTCCGGCGGGGCGCCGTTGACGGTGTCCACGCGCACCAGCGCGTTGAACTTCGCGCGCTGCCCCTGCTGCTCGCCCTCGCGGGGCTGGCGGACCGCGCCGGTCACCGCGTCACCGGGGCGCAGGTTGTTCTTCTTCACCTGGTTCAGCGAGACGTAGACGTCGTTCGCACCGGCGAGGTAGCCGGAGGTGCGGATGAACGCGTAGTTGTCCAGCACGTCGAGGATGCCGGCCACCGGCAGCAGGACGTCGTCCTCGCTGATCTCGGTGTCGACCTCGGGCACGGCGCCGTCGCGGCCGCCGCGACGGCCCTTGCGGTCGCGGTAGCGGTTGCGGCGACCGCGACGGCCGCCGCGGTCGTCGTCGAAGTCGTCGGAGGGGCCGGCGCCGCCCCCGGACGCGGCGCGGGGCTCGCGGTCCTCGCGGGGGGCGCGCTGCTCGGCGCGCTGCTCGGCGCGCTCCGGGCGCTGCTCACCGCGATCAGCGCGCTGCTCCGTGCGGTCGGTGCGCTGCTCACCGCGGTCGGCTCGCTGCTCACCGCCCTCGGAGTCGCGGCGCGGGAGCTGAGGCAGCTCGACCTGCTGGTCGGGCTCGCGCACGCGGTCGCGGCGGGCGCGCTCGCGGCGGGAGAGCCGCTCGGGACGCTCGGCCCGGGAGGTGAGCTCCTCGAGCGTCGGCACGCTCGGCGCGTCGGCGCCGTCCTCGCGGCGGTCCTCGGCGCGCTGCGCGGGCCGGTCCTGGGACTCCTCCCCGGCACCCGCGGCGGTGGGCTGCTCGGACTGCTCACGAGGAGCGGGCGGGGCCCCGGCGGGAGCCCCGGCACGGCGGGAGCGGCGCCCGGTGGCCGGTGCGGCCTCCGCGGTGGGCTCGGCAGCGGGAGCGCTGGGCTCGGCAGCGGGAGCGCTGGGCTCGGCGGACGGGGGCACGGGTGCGCCCGCCGCGGCCGCGGGCGCGACCAGGGCCTCGACCGCGTCGGCGGGGGCGGCCTGCTCGGCGGAGCGCTCCGAGCGCTGCGGCACCGCAGCCTGGTGCTCGCGGATGGCGGCGAGCAGGTCCACCTTGCGCATGCGCCCGGTGCCGCTGATGCCGAGCTCCGCGGCCAGGGCCTGCAGCTGGGGCAGGCGCAGGGCGGAGAGGCTGCCGGTGCGGCGGGGCGCTGCTGCGCCGTCGGTGGCAGCGATGTCGGTGGTGTCGGTCACGAAGGTCCTTCCCCCTCGTCCAGAGCGACGGGCCGGCAGAAGAGGCACGGTCGCGATGACTGCCTGCAACAGGCAGGTACTGGCTCCACGGACGCGCAGAGAGCGCGAAGCGTCGTGGGTGCGCACCGTTCGACGAGGAGAGCATGCGCAGAAAGAGGGAACGCGACCCCGCCGGTGAGGTGCTGGCACGATCGTAACACCACGACACGGCGACACCGCCCCGATCCCCCGATCGGACGCGTCGGGCCGTTCCCGCACGGGACGAGCGGTGCGGGACCGACCGCACGCGGTCAGCCGGCGGGGCTCCAGGTGACGCCCTGCTGCGCGACCGGCACGGGCAGCACCCGCCAGCCGCCCTCGCGCTCCGCCACCCGCTGCACGTCCGGCACCTGCGCCGCCGGCACGAGCACCAGGGCGCTCGGGCCCGCGCCGGAGACGACCGCGGCCAGCCCCTGCCCGCGCAGGCGGCTCAGCAGCTGCGCTGTGCGCGGCATGGCGGGGCCCCGCTGCTCCTGGTGCAGGCGGTCCACGGTGGCGTCCAGCAGCAGCTCCGGGGCGCTCGTCAGCGCGTGCACGAGCAGGCCCGCGCGGCCGGCGGTGAGCGCGGCGTCGGCGTGCGCCACCGCGGCCGGCAGCAGCGCCCGGGCCCGCGAGGTCGCCAGCTGCTCGTCGGGCACGCACACCACCGCACGCACGTCCGGGTGCACCTGCAGGCGCACCGCGCGCACCGCCTCCGGCCGGGTGGGGTCGTCACCGCGGGTCCAGGCGATCGTGAACCCCCCGACGACGGCCGGTGCGGCGTTGTCCGGGTGACCCTCCCGGCGCCCGGCCTCCAGGAGCAGGCGCTCGCGCACCTCGTCCTCCGAGCCGGCGCCGCGGCCGGCGGCCGCCAGGAGCCCGTGCGCCACGGCCAGGCCCGCGACGATCGCCGACGCGGAGGAGCCGAGACCACGACCCTGCGGGATCACGTTGCGGCAGAACAGCTCCAGCCCCGGTGCAGCGCTCCCCGCCGCGGCCAGCTCCTCCAGCGCCACGCGCGCCACCAGGTGCCGCGCGTCCGTCGGCAGCCGGTCGGCCCCCTCGCCGTCGACGTGCACGCGCACCCCGTCGCCGCCCACCCGGGCGCGCACCTCGTCGTGCAGCTCCAGGGCCAGGCCGAAGGCGTCGAAGCCGGGGCCGAGGTTCGCGCTGGTGGCCGGCACCCGCACGGTCGTCGCCGTGCCGGCGGGCAGGGCGACCGCGGCCTCGCGGGAGGGCGCGGGCGTGCCGCTCACGGGCAGCACCGCGCTCAGGCGTCGAGGTCGAGGGCGCGGGCGATGGTCACCGCGTCGGGCTGCACCCGCACGGGTTCCACGGCGCGCCGCCGCCCGTCGGCGCCGGGGGCACCGGCCAGCTCCAGGGCCCACTGCGGGTCCTTCAGGCCGTGCCCGGTGACGGTGATGACGACGGTCAGCCCCTCCTCGACCTCACCCGCCTCGCTGGCGGCGAGCAGGCCGGCCACGCCCGCGGCCGAGGCGGGCTCGACGAAGACGCCCTCCTTCGACGACAGCCAGCGGTGCGCGGCGAGGATCTGCTCGTCGGTGACGGCGTCGATGCGCCCGCCGGAGTCGTCGCGCGCGGTCGTGGCGCCGGTCCACGAGGCCGGGTGGCCGATGCGGATGGCGGTGGCGACGGTCTCCGGCTCGTCGACCGGGTGACCCTTCACCAGCGGGGCCGCACCGGCGGCCTGGAAGCCCCACATCCTCGGGCGCTTCGTCGCCACACCGTCGGCCGCGTACTCGCAGTAACCCTTCCAGTACGCGGTGATGTTGCCGGCGTTGCCCACGGGCAGGGCGTGGACGTCCGGCGCGTCACCGAGGACGTCGACGACCTCGAACGCGCCGGTCTTCTGACCCTCGATGCGGAACGGGTTCACCGAGTTCACCAGCTCGACCGGGTACGCCTCGGCCAGCTTGCGCGCCTGGGTGAGGCAGTCGTCGAAGTTGCCGTCCACCTGCAGCAGCGTCGCGCCGTGGGCGACGGCCTGCGACAGCTTGCCCATGGCGATCTTGCCGTCGGGCACGAGGACCGCGCAGCGGATGCCGGCGGCGGTCGCGTACGCGGCGGCGGAGGCGGAGGTGTTGCCGGTGGAGGCGCAGATGACGACCTCGGCGCCGTTCTCCTTGGCCTTGCTCATCGCCATCGTCATGCCGCGGTCCTTGAAGGAGGCTGTGGGGTTGCACCCCTCCACCTTCAGGAACACCCGGCCGCGGATCCGCTCGGACAGGTGCCGGGCGGGCACCAGGGGCGTGCCGCCCTCGCCGAGCGTGACGACGGGGGTCGCCTCGCTGACCGGCAGGCGGTCGCGGTACTCCTCGATCAGGCCCCGCCACACGTGCGCCATCAGGCGACGCCCTCCTTCGCCTCAGCGCGGGCCTCGTGGCCCTCCACGCGCAGCACGCCCGCCACCGAGTCCACGATCTCCAGGTCCTCCAGCTCGTCCACCGTCGCCGCCAGCGCCGCGTCCGGGGCGCTGTGCGTCACCACCACCAGCACCGCGCGTCCGCGCCCGCCCGGGCCGCCCGGTTCCTGCCGCTGCTGCACGGCCTCGATCGAGACGCCGTGCGCGGCGAACACGCCGGCGACCTGCGCCAGCACACCGGGCTTGTCCGCCACGTCCAGTCGCACGTGGTAGCGGGTGATCGTGTCGTCCATGGGCAGCGCCGGCAGGTCCGCGTACGCGGACTCCCCCGGCCCGCGGCCACCCGCGCGGCGGTGCCGGGCCGCGGCCACGACGTCGCCGAGCACGGCGCTGGCGGTGGGACCCCCGCCGGCGCCGGGGCCGTAGAACATCAGCTCCCCGGCCGCCTCCGCCTCGACGAAGACCGCGTTGAAGGCGCCGCGCACACCGGCGAGCTGGTGCTCGCGCGGCATCATCGCCGGGTGCACCCGCACCGAGACGGCGTCCTCGCCGCCGGGGCCGGTGCTGCGCTCGGCGATGGCGAGCAGCTTCACGACGCACCCCTGCGCCCGGGCGGCGCGCACGTCCGCGGCGCTGACCTCCGTGATGCCCTCGCGGTGCACGTCGTCGAGCGAGACGCGGGTGTGGAAGGCCAGCGAGGCCAGGATCGCCGCCTTGGCCGCGGCGTCGAAGCCCTCCACGTCGGCGGTGGGGTCCGCCTCGGCGTAGCCGAGCGCCTGCGCCTGCTCCACGGCCTCGGCGTACCCGGTGCCGGTGGTGTCCATCTGGTCCAGCACGTAGTTGGTCGTGCCGTTGACGATGCCGAGCACCCGGGTGACGCGGTCGCCCACGAGGGACTCGCGCAGCGGGCGCAGCAGCGGGATCGCGCCGGCCACGGACGCCTCGTAGTACAGGTCGACGCCGTGCTTCGCGGCCGCCTCGTACAGGGCGGGGCCGTCGGCGGCCAGCAGCGCCTTGTTCGCGGTGACGACGGAGGCGCCGTGCTCGATGGCGCGCAGCATGAGCGAGCGCGCCGGCTCGATGCCGCCGATGACCTCCACCACGACGTCGGCGCGGGTGACGAGCTCCTCCGCGTCGGTGGTGAACAGCGCCGGGTCCACCGGCAGACCGCGGTCGCGGCCGAGGCGGCGCACGGCGATGCCGGCCAGCTCCAGCGGCGCGCCCACCCGGGCGGCGAGCTCGTCGGCCTGCGTCGTCAGCAGCCGCGCCACCTCGGTGCCGACCACCCCGCACCCCAGCAACGCGACCTTCACCGGCTCCACCGCAGTCGTCCCTCCACCGTCCCGTTCTCCCAGCGCCCCGACGGGGCCCCGGACACCCTCTCACCCCGCGCGACGCGCGTGGGCCACCCGCCCGTCACCCGGCGTCGAGCGACAGCAGGTCCTCGGGCGTCTCGCGGCGCACCAGCACCGTGGAGACGCCGTCGCGCACCGACACCACGGCCGGGCGCGTGATCTGGTTGTAGTTGCTGGCCATGCTGCGGCAGTAGGCACCCGTGCCGGGCACCGCCAGCAGGTCGCCGGCGCCGGCGTCGGCGGGCAGGAACTCGTCCTTGACGACGACGTCACCGCTCTCGCAGTGCTTGCCCACCACGCGGGAGAGCACGCCCGGTGCCCCGGAGGCGCGGGAGGCCAGGGTCGCGGAGTAGTCCGCGTCGTACAGGGCGGTGCGGACGTTGTCGCTCATGCCGCCGTCGACGGACACGTAGCGCCGGCGCACGCCGCCGTCGAGGTCGACGTCCTTGGTGGTGCCGACCTCGTAGAGGGTGAAGGTGCTGGGGGCGGCGATGGCGCGGCCCGGCTCCACGGAGATGCGCGGCACGGCGATGCCCTGCGCCAGGCACTCGCGCGCGACGATGTCGGCGAGGCGGCCGGCGATCTCCTCCGGTCCCAGCGGGTCGTGCTCGGAGGTGTAGGCCACGCCGAAGCCGCCGCCCAGGTCCATCTCCGGCAGCGTCACGCCGTGCTCGCGCTCGACGGTGCGGTGCAGGCCCAGCAGGCGCCGGGCGGAGACCTCGAAACCACCCATGTCGAAGATCTGCGAGCCGATGTGGCTGTGCAGGCCCAGCAGCCGCAGCTCCGGCCTGGTCAGCACCTTCGCGACGGCCGCCTGCGCCGCGCCGGAGGACAGCGACAGCCCGAACTTCTGGTCCTCGTGGGCGGTGGCGATGTAGGAGTGCGTGTGCGCCTCCACCCCGACCGTGATGCGCAGCATGACGGGTGCCACCACGCCCAGCGAGGCCGCCACCTCGGCGACGACGTCGACCTCCTGCAGGGAGTCGACGACGATGCGGCCGACGCCCGCGCGCAGGGCCTTCTCGATCTCCGCGCGCGACTTGTTGTTGCCGTGCAGGGCGATCCGCTCCCCGGGCACCCCACCGCGCAGGCCCAGCTCCAGCTCGCCGGAGGAGGAGGTGTCCAGGCTCAGCCCGTCCTGGGCGAGCCAGCGGGCCACGCCCGTGGCGATGAAGGCCTTGGTGGCGTAGTAGACGTCCGCCCCGCCGCACAGGTCGGCGAAGGCGGCGGCGAAGGCGTCCCGGAACGCGACCGCGCGACCGCGGAAGTCCGCCTCGTCCAGCACGTACAGCGGGGTGCCGTGCTCGGCGGCGAGCTCGGCGACGCTGAGGCCGCCCACGCGCACCGCACCGTCGGCGCCGCGCTCGACGGTGCGCGCCCACAGCTTCGGCAGCAGCTCGTTGACGTCGGCGGGCGGCGTGAGCCAGGCGGGCACGTAGGCGATGGACGAGGACCCCGGCGCGTGCAGCTGGCCGGCCTCGTGGGTGCGGGCCACTACATGCGCTCCGGGGCGCTCACGCCCAGCAGCGCCAGGCCGTTGGCGAGCACCTGCCGCGTCGCGTCGTTCACCCACAGGCGGGTGCGGTGCACGTCGGTGACCTCCTCGCCGGCGCGGGGCGTGACCCGGCAGGCGTCGTAGAACTTGTGGAACCTGCCCGCCAGCTCCTCCAGGTACCGGGCCACCCGGTGCGGCTCGCGCAGCTCACCGGCGCGGGCCACGACGGCGGGGAACTCCGCCAGCGCGGCCAGCAGCAGCGACTCGGTCTCGTCGGTCAGCAGCGCGGGGTCGAAGGCGTCCTGGCGGCGCACCCCGGCGGCCGCGGCGTTCACCGCGACGTTGGCGGTGCGGGCGTGCGCGTACTGCACGTAGTAGACGGGGTTGTCGTTGCTGCGCTTGACGAGCAGGTCGAGGTCGATGTCGATGGAGGTGTCCACCGAGGAGCGCACCAGGGAGTACCGCGCGGCGTCCACGCCCACCTGCTCGACGAGGTCCTCCAGCGTCACGACCGTGCCCGCGCGCTTGCTCATGCGCACCGGCTTGCCGTCCTTGACGAGGTTCACCATCTGGCCGATGAGGATCTCGAGGTTCCGGCCCGGCTCGTCGCCGAACGCCGCGCACATCGCCATCATCCGGCCGACGTAGCCGTGGTGGTCGGCGCCGAGCATCAGCACGCACCGGTCGAAACCGCGCTCGCGCTTGTCGAGGTAGTACGCCAGGTCCCCGGAGATGTACGCGGGCTGCCCGTCGCTCTTGACGACGACGCGGTCCTTGTCGTCGCCGAAGTCGCTGGTGCGCAACCAGGTCGCGCCGTCGGCCTCGTAGACGCGGCCCAGCTCGCGCAGCCGCGCCACGGCCCGCTCCACCGCGCCGGAGGTGTGCAGGGAGTCCTCGTGGAAGTAGACGTCGAACTCGACGCCGAAGTCCGCCAGCGTCTTCTTGATCTCGCCGAACATCAGCTCGACGCCCTCGCGGCGGAACGTCTCCTGCTGCTGCTCGCGCGGCTGGTCCAGCAGAGCGGGCACCCGCGCCAGGACCTGCTGGGCGATCTCGCCGATGTACGCGCCGCCGTAGCCGTCCTCCGGGGTGGGCTCGCCGTGCGCGGCGGCCAGCAGGGAGCGGGCGAAGCGGTCGATCTGCGCGCCGTGGTCGTTGAAGTAGTACTCGCGCGTCACCTCGGCGCCGGCGGCGGTCAGGATGCGCGCCAGGGAGTCGCCGACGGCGGCCCAGCGGGTGCCGCCCAGGTGGATGGGGCCGGTGGGGTTGGCGGAGACGAACTCCAGGTTCACCTTCTCGCCGGTGGGCTCGGCCGCGGTGCCGTAGGCGGCACCGGCCTCGACGACCGCGCGGGCCAGCCCGCCGGCCGCGGCGGCGTCCAGGGTGACGTTGAGGAACCCCGGCCCGGCGATGTCGACGGCCTTCACGCCGGGCACCCGCACCAGGCGCTCGCGCACCAGGGCGGCGACGTCGCGCGGCGGCAGGCCGGCCTTCTTGGCCAACTGCAGGGCCGCGCTGGTCGCCCAGTCGCCGTGGTCGCGGTTCTTGGGGCGCTCCACGCGGACCTCGGCCGGGACGTCGGCCGGGTCGAGGGACAGCTCGCCGGCCTGCACGGCCGACATCAGAGCGTCCCGCAGGGCGGTGGAGAGCTCGGCGGGGGTCACGGGCGACAAGCCTACCCGTGGGCCCCGCCGCGCCCCGCCCCCGCGCCGGCCCACCGGACGGGGCGGGCGGTGGTCGGGGGTGCGTGCGGACGCTGGTACGGTTGATCCTGCTGTCAGCCCCCGTAGCTCAGCGGATAGAGCATCGGCCTCCGGAGCCGTGTGCGCAGGTTCGAGTCCTGCCGGGGGCACCTGGATCGAGACGCCGAGAGCGGCGCACCCCGTGGGGTGCGCCGCTCTCGGCGTCTCACGGCCGCCACGTCGGCGGCGGGGCGAACGTCCCCGGCGGCCCGGGGAACCGCCGGGAGGCCCCGGTCCACCGCGCACCCTCAGCGCGCCGGCGCCGACAACCCGTCCGCGCCGACGCGCACCCCGAACACCTGCCGCAGGGCGCGCCGCGCCGCGTGCACCCCGGCCATGCCGTGCACCCCCGACGACGGCGGCGTCGCCGAGGAGCACAGGTACGTCGGCACCGGCAGCGGCACCCGGTACGGGTCCCAGCGCGGCACCGGGCGGAACAGCAGCTGCCACGGCGTGACCGCCCCGCCGGAGATGTCGCCCCGCACGAGGTTCGGGTCCTGCTCCTCCAGCTGGGCGGCCGTGACCGTGCGCCGGGCCAGGACCCGGTCGCCGAAACCCGGCGCGAACCGCTCCAGCTGGGCCTGCACCGCGTCGCCGACGTCCACGGTGGACCCCAGCGGGACGTGGGCGTACGTCCACAGCACCTGTCGCCCCTGCGGCGCGCGGGCGGGGTCCAGCACCGACGGCTGCGAGAGCAGCACGTAGGGCCGCTCGGCGTGCCGGCCCGCGGCCACCGCGCGCTCCGCGGCGACGACCTCCGCGCGCGTGCCGCCCACGTGCACCGTCCCGGCCAGCTCCAGGCCCTGCGCCGCCCACGGCACCGGGCCGTCGAGGGCGAAGTGCACCGGCGCGGCGGCGGCCCGGTGGCGCCAGCGGCGCAACCACCCCGCGTAGCGCTCCGGCAGCCGGTCCCCCGCCAGCCGCAGCAGCCCGCGCGGCACCACGTCCAGCAGGACGGCGCGCGCGGGCGGCAGCTCCCCCAGGTCGGTGACCTCCACGCCGGTGCGCACCGCCCCGCCCAGGCGGCGCACCTCGGCGGCCAGCGCGTCGGAGATCGACTGCGAGCCGCCCCGGGGCACCGGCCAGCCCACGGCGTGCGCGAGGGCGGCGAGCAGCAGCCCCGCACCGGCCGGGCCCGGTGCCCGCGGGGGCGCGACCGCGTGCGCGGCCACGCCCGTCAGCAGCGCGGGCGCCTCCTCGGTGCGGAAGCGCGCGCCCCACGCGGGCCCGCCCTGCTCCAGCACCGAGACGGCGAGCCGGGCGGCGGCGCCCAGCTCGGCGGCGGAGCGCGGCGGGGTCCGCAGGTCGCCCAGGGCGAGGGCCACCACCTCGCGCCAGCGGGCGGCGAGGGGGCCGAGCAGCGCGCGCCACGCGGCACCGTCCGCGCCCAGGCCCTCGGCGGCGGCGTCCAGGTCGCGCAGGGCGAGGGCGGCCCGGCCGCCGTCCAGCGGGTGCGCGTAGGCGACCTCCGGCTGCAGCAGCTCCACGCCGTGCGCGGGCAGGTCGAAGGCCCGGAAGAACGGCGAGGCGAGCGCCATGGGGTGCACGGCGGAGCCGAGGTCGTGGTGGAAGCCGGGCAGGGTCAGCTCGGCGGTGCGCGCTCCCCCGCCGACGGTCGCGGCGCGCTCGAGGACCTCCACCCGCAGGCCGGCGCGGGCCAGGACCACGGCGGCGGCCAGCCCGTTGGGCCCGGCCCCCACCACGACGGCGTCGACGACTGCGCTCACCCCGCGACCCTGGCACGCACTGCTCCTCCCCGCTCCCCGCTCCCCGCCCCGCCCCCAACGGTGATCAAGGAAGTTGCCACTTCCTTGATCACCGTTGGGGGCGTAGGGACGGGTGAGCGGAGCGAGGTGGTGCGGGCGGCAGGATGTGCGGCGTGGATCTGCGGGAGGCGGTCGCGACGGCCGAGGAGCTGCTGGCCGAGCACGGGCTCACCGGCTGGACGGTCGTGCTGGACCGCGCCCG
>NZ_JBBBEM010000061.1:0-5483 GCF_037154035.1 Kineococcus sp. G2
GGGCGTAGGGACGGGTGAGCGGAGCGAGGTGGTGCGGGCGGCAGGATGTGCGGCGTGGATCTGCGGGAGGCGGTCGCGACGGCCGAGGAGCTGCTGGCCGAGCACGGGCTCACCGGCTGGACGGTCGTGCTGGACCGCGCCCGCACCCGGGCCGGCGTCTGCCGCGAGGACCGCCGGCAGATCGGGCTGAGCGCACCGATGACGCTGCTGCACTCACCGGCGGAGGTCCGCGACACCGTCCTGCACGAGATCGCCCACGCGCTCGTGGGCACCCGCCACGGCCACGACGCGGTGTGGCGGGCGGCCGCCCGGCGCATCGGCTGCTCGGGCGCCCGCACCACGTCGGCGCCGCGGCCGCCGGGACGCTGGCGGGGGGTGTGCCCGGCCGGGCACGCCGTCAGCCGGCACCGCAGGCCGGCACGGCCCCTGGCCTGCGGCGCCTGCGCGCGCGGCTTCTCCCCCGAGCACCTGCTGACCTGGCACCTGGACGGGCGCGAGGTGCCCGCGCACGCCCTGGGCGAGCGGTACCTGGCCGACTGGCGCGCCCTGCGCGACGGCCCGCCGCCCGCGCCGGGACCGGCCGCGCCGCCGCTGCCGGCGGGGGCGGCGGTGCGCCTGCTGGGCACCGGCCGGTACGCGGGCCTGACCGGGCGGGTGCTGCGCCGGGCACGCACCCGCTACCACGTGCAGACGGCCGCCGGCGTGGTCACCGCGCCGTTCGCCGCCGTGGAGCCGATCGGCTGACGCCGCCGGGCACGCGCGTCAGGGCCGGCAGAGCAGCTCGCCGTGGACCATCGTCGTCCAGCCGTCCGGCTCGGCCGCCCACTCCCGCCACGCCCGCGCCGCCGACGCCACGTCGTCGTCGTCGAGCCCGTCGGCCCGCAACCGGTCGGCCAGCGGGGCGCTCTCGGTGCGCTGCGCCCACGTGCCACCCCACCAGGCGCGCTCGTCGGGCGTGGCGAACAGCCACACCGACGCCGAGGGCACCACCTCGGAGAAGCCGGCGGCGCGGGCCCAGCCGAGCAGGCGGGAGCCGGCGTCGGGGTCTCCGCCGGCGGCGCGCGCGGTGGTGCGGTACCCGGACAGCCAGGCCGTCAGGCCGGGGGTCTGCGGGTGCCAGTGGACGGTGGCGTAGTCGGCGTCGCGCACCGCCACGGTGCCGCCGGGGCGGCACACGCGGCGCATCTCGCGCAGCGCGGCCACCGGGTCCGGCAGGTGCTGCAGGACCTGGTGGGCGTGCACGACGTCGAACTCGCCGTCCGCGAACGGCAGGGCGCCCGCGTCGGCGACGGCGAGCTCCACGGCCACCCCGCGCGCGGCGGCGGCCTCCCCGACGGCCGCGAGGACCTGCGCGGAGGAGTCGACGCCGACGACCCGGCCGGGGGCGACGTGCGCGGCCAGGTCGGCGGTCAGCGTGCCCACGCCGCAGCCCACGTCGAGCACGGACAGCCCCGGGCGCAGGCGCGGGCGCAGGAAGGCGGCGGAGTTGGCGACGGTGCGGCGGCCGTGGGAGCGGCGCACGGGCTCCGCGTAGCCGTGGACGTAGCCGGGGCCGGCGGGGGGCTCGGCGGGACGGGTGGTGGTCACCGCGGCAGCGTGCTGCCCCGTGGCGCATCTGGTCCACCATCCGAGATGGGCATCTCGATAGATGAGACGATCATCGTCCGGCGAGCAGCGTGCGCACCACCTCGCGCACGGCGTCCCGCGCCGCTCTGGAGGCACCCACGGTGGAGGCCGACGGGCCGTACCCCACCAGGTGCAGGCGCGGCTCGCGCACCACCCGGGTGCCCTCCAGCAGCACGCCACCGCCCGGCTCGCGCAGCCGGAGCGGACGCAGGTGGTCCAGCGCCGGGCGGAACCCCGTCGCCCACAGGATCGCGTCCGCGGCCCGCTCCGAACCGTCCGCCCACCGCACCCCGTGCGGCGTGACGCGCTCGAACACCGGCAACCGGTGCAGGACCCCCGCCGCGCGCAACGCCGCCACCTCCGGGGTCAGCACCAGACCGGTCGCCGAGACCACGCTGCCCGGCGGCAGACCCGCCGCGACCCGTTCCGCCACGCGCGCGACCGCCGCCCGGCGGGCCGCCACGTCCAGGCCGCCGTCGGCGTCCGGAGCGTGGAAGACCGGTTCGCTGCGGGTGACCCACGTCGTCGCCGCCACCGGGCACAGCTCCGCCAGGTGCTGCACCGCCGAGATCCCGCCCCCGACGACCACCACGCGCTGCCCGGTGAACTCCCCCGGCCCGCGGTAGCCGGCCGTGTGCAGCTGCCGGCCGAGGAAGTCCCCCGCGCCCGGGTAGTGCGGCACGAACGGCCGCGTCCACGTGCCCGTCGCGTTGACGACGGCGCGCGCCGCGTACCGGCCGCGGTCGGTGACCACCAGCAGGCGGGGACCGGCCGGGCGCACCTCCCGCACCGGCTCCGGGCGCCGCACCGGCCGCCCCAGGGCCTCCTCGTACGCGGCGAAGTACGCCGGGACGACCTCGTGGGCGGGCGCCGCCGGGTCCACCGGGCCCAGCACCTCGCGCATCGGCAGACCCGGCAGGTCGTGCACGCCGTTGACGCGCGCCATCGTCAGCGAGGGCCAGCGGTGCCGCCACGCCCCGCCGGCACCGTCGCCGGCGTCCAGGACGACGAACCCGCGGCCGGGTTCCAGACCGGCGCGCAGCAGGTGGTGGGCGGTGGCCAGCCCTCCCTGACCGGCGCCGACGACGACCACGTCGACGGCCGCGAGCGCCGGGCTCACCCGCGCCCCCGCCGCACGACGGCCGCGGGCCGTCGCGTTCCCGGTCGCGTCACAGTCCGTGATCGTAGGCGTCCCCCGCGGTCCCGCGCGCGGTGGCGCCACCCGCCCGGGTGGGCGGAGGGGAAGGCGGGAGGTCAGCGGGGGCCGCGGCGCGCCGCGGCGTTCGTGCGCGCCGTCGGCTCGGCGGACAGGGGGTCCTCCGGCCAGGGGTGCTTGGGGTAGCGGCCGCGGTTCTCCGCCCGCACCGCCGGGTAGGCGCTGTGCCAGAACGACTCCAGGTCGGCCGTGACCGCCAGCGGCCGCCCTGCCGGGGACAGCAGGTGCAGGACCACCGGCACCCGACCGCCGACCACGCGCGGGCCGGCGCGCCAGCCGAACGCCTCCTGCAGCTTCAGCGCCAGCACGGGAGCGGCCGGGTCGGCGTAGTCGAGCGCGACGCGCCGGCCGCTGGGTACCGGCAGGGCCTCGGGAGCCAGCTCGTCGAGGCGGGCGGCCACCTCCCACGGCAGCACCCGGCGCAGCGCCGCCGCCACGTCGATGCGCGCCAGCTCCGCGCGCGAGCGCACCGCCGCCAGCTCCGGTCCCAGCCAGGACACCGGGTCGGCCACCAGCGCCTCGTCGCCGAGGTCCGGCCACGGCTCCCCGAGGGCGGCGCGGCAGCAGGCCACGCGCTGCCGCAGCGAGCGCACCGCCGGCGTGACGCGCAGCGGGCCCAGCCCCTCCCGGCGCAGGCCCTCGGCCACGGCGGCGGCCACCAGATCGGGCGGTGCGTGCGGCAGCGGGCGGGCGGACAGCTCCAGCTCCCCCAGCCGCTCCACGCGGCGGGCCACCACGTCGCCGTCGCGCCAGGCGACCTCGTCGGCGACGGCCGGGGCGACGACGGCGCGGGCGAGCTCCTCCGTCAGCGGGGCCGCCGCGCGCACCCGGGCCGAGGCGCGCCCCGGGGCGCGGTCGGCGACGGCCACGGCCAGCCAGTCCGCGCCCGCGAGCGCGGAGCCCGGCCCGGTCTCGAAGCGGGGACCGCCGGTGGAGGCCCACCCGCCGCCGCGGCGGCGGGCCACCCGGTCGGGGAAGGCCAGGGCGGTCACCAGCCCGGCCGCCAGGTCGTCGGGCAGGTCACCGGGGGGCGCGGTGGACGCCTCGCCCGGGACGGCCGCGCGCAGCCGGCGCACCTCGCGCCTCCACCGCTCCGCCTCCGGCAGCCGTCCCGCGCGCGCGGCGCGCCAGGTGGCCACCAGGTCGTCGCCGGGTCCGCGGACGTCCTCGCTCAGCAGCGCCACCACCTCCGCAGCCCGTCCGGCACCGGCGAGACCGGCCCCGTCCAGCAGGGCGCGCGCCAGCCGCGGGTGCGCACCGACGGCGGCGGCCGCGCGGCCGGTCGGCGTGACCGCGCCGGCGGGGTCCAGCAGGCCCAGGCGGTGCAGCAGGGACCGGGCGGCGGCCAGCGGGCCCGGCGGCGGGGCGTCCAGCAGCGGCAGGTCCGCCACCTCGCCCCAGCAGGCCGCCGTCAGCGCGAACGGCGTCAGGTCCCCGGTGGCGATCTCCGGGGCGGCATCGGGCACGAGCAGGGCGTGCTCGGCGGCCGACCACGCCCGCAGCACCGCACCGGGCGCCTCGCGCGCGGCGCGACCGGCGCGCTGCTCGGCGCCCGCCCGCGAGACGCGCACGGTGTCCAGGCCGGACAGCCCCCGCGCGTGGTCCACGCGCGGCACCCGCGCCAGGCCGGCGTCCACGACGACCCGAACCCCCGGAACGGTCAGGCTGGACTCGGCGACGGCGGTGGCCAGGACGACGCGTCGGCGCGGGCCGGGGCGCAGCGCGGCGTCCTGCTCGCGCGCGCCCAGCCCGCCGGTGAGGACGGCCACGTCGATCCCGGGGTGCCCGCCGGGCAGGTCGTCCAGGCGGCGGCCCACGGCGGCGACCTCCCCGGCACCGGGCAGGAAGACCAGCACGTCGCCGTCGAGCTCGGCGACGGCGGTGCGCACCAGGCGGGCGACGTGGTCGAGCAGGGCGGGGTCCACGCGCAGCCCCTCCGGCGGGCGCACCGGCCGCGGCGGCGGGCACCAGCGCACCTCGAGGGGGTGCACGGCCGCGGTGGCGGTCACGACCGGGGCGGGTGGGCCGCCCTCCTCGCCGAGCAGCGCGGCCAGCCGGCCGGGGGCGATCGTGGCGGAGGCGGCCACCAGCGCCAGGTCCTCCCGCAGCAGGCGACGGGCCTGCACGCACAGCGCGAGGGCCAGGTCCAGGTCCAGCTGCCGCTCGTGGACCTCGTCGAGCAGGACCGCCGACACGCCCGGCAGGTCCTCCGCGGCCAGCAGGCGCCGCAGCAGCAGGCCGGTGGTGACGACCTCCACGCGGGTGCCGGGACCGGCGCGGCGCTCCCCGCGCACGGCGTAGCCGACGCTGCCGCCGACCGGCTCGCCGAGCAGCGCCGCCATGCGGGCGGCGGCCGCGCGGGCGGCCACCCGGCGCGGTTCGGCGACGAGCACGCGACCGGGCAGGGCGTCGGCCAGCGCCAGCGGCACCAGGGTGGTCTTGCCGGTGCCCGGCGGGGCCTGCAGCACCGCGGCCCCCGCAGCACCCAGGGCGGTGAGCAGGTCCGGCACGACCGCGCCGACCGGGAGGGTGTCCAGCAGTCCGGGCGGCAGCACCGAGCCAGTCTCCCCCGCCCCCGCGGTCGCGGGGGCGGGGGGACGGCGCGCTCAGGCGGTGGGGCTCAGGCGGTGGGGGCGGCCCC
>NZ_JBBBEM010000062.1:0-46006 GCF_037154035.1 Kineococcus sp. G2
GACAGCATGGCCCATCAGCACCGACATCTGAAACAGTCACTAAGAGGTTGGCTATCAGCCCTCACGGTGCGCGGTGAGCGTCAGCCGCCACGTGAGCCGGCCGCCGGCGTCGAGCACGCCGGTCTCTCCGGGGCCCGCGGTCGCCAGGTCCGCGGTCGCGCCGAGCAGCGGTTCGACGCCTACGGACCGGTAGGGCGCCGCCTGCGGCCACCCGCGGAGGTTGCGCCACACCACGAGGGACACCGGCCCGGTGCCGCGCACCACCTGCCACCGCAGGGTCAGCCGGTCGGTGCCGTCGAGGACGTCGAGGCGGTCGGTGGTGACGACGGCGCAGCGGGCGGTGCCGTCGTCGGGGCCGAGCGCGTCGAGCGTCACGCCTGCGCCGTCGGGCCAGGTGGTCCGCGCCACCTCACCGGGCGCCGGCTGGTCGAGCACGCTCACCGGCGGCGCGCCGGGGACGAGGAGGCGGGCGGCGGGGGAGAGGTCGAGGAGGGCGTGCACGGCGTACAGCACGGGCGCGCCGGGTGGGCCGGTCACGTCGTAGGTCGCGACCACCGCCCCGTCCTGCACCGACAGCGACCGCCGCAGCGACAGCGAACCCGTGCGCACGGACGCGCACCCCGGTTCCGCGGAAGTCCACAACCGCGACCACACGTCGCCGTGGTCGGGTGCGCCGCGCAAGGTGGGGAAGCACTCCTCCACCCCGCCCGCGTCGACGAACGCGTCACCTGGGCGGACGGCGGCGCGCGCGGCCGCGGGCACGGCGGGGTTGCGCCACAGCCACTCGCGCTCGGGCGTGCGCAGGGACGTCCACCGCCCTCCGTGGGTGTCGTCGGTCTCCACCACCAGCGGCCGCGGCCGCCAGTCGTTCACACCCTCGCTCACACGCGGTCCAGCACGATCACGTCGCAGTCGCCGCGCGACCACGTCACCACCAGCCCGTCCTCCACCGCGAACACCGTGGAGGGCGCCGGGCCGCCGCCACGTGCACGCAGCCGGGTGCCGGCGGGCAGGTCGCCCAGCGGCACCCGCCAGTCGGCGGGGCGGCCCGGCCGCGCCCACGCCAGCACGACCACCGCCGCCTCGCCCGTGTACTGCACCGCGTACGCGGGGTCCGCGGGGGTGCCGTGCCGGCGCACCAGGCCGCCGTGCAGGACGTGCCGCACGCAGCGGTGCAGCGCGACGAGTTCGCGCACCCGCTCCCGCTGCTCGGGGCTCCAGCGCAGCAGGCCCCCGCCCAGGCCCATCACCCCGGCCATCGCCACGACGCACCGGAAGTCGACGCTGGCGGGCACGCGGTCCAGCACGTCCGGTTCGTCGGTCACCCACGAGCTCATCACCCACGCCGGGTAGGCGGACAGGAAGCCGTGCTGCACGGCCAACCGGTCGCGCGGGCCGGTCTCGTCGCTGGGCCACACCACGTCGGTGCGGGCCAGCACCGCCAGGTCGATGCGGCCGCCGCCGCCCGCGCACGCCTCCACGGTGACGTGCGGGAACTCCGCCCGCAGCACGTCCAGCACGCGGTGGTACGCCTGGGTGTGCCGCCAGGACCAGTCGTCCCCGCCGGGTACGGCGGCGCCGCCGTCGGTGATCGCGCGGTTCATGTCCCACTTCAGGTAGCTGATCTCGTAGCGGGTCAGCAGCCGGCGCAACTGCGCCAGCACCCACGCCTCCACCTCCGGCCGGCCCAGGTCGAGGACGAGCTGGTGGCGCAACCGCACCGGGTCCCGGCCCGGCGCGCGGTGCACCCACTCCGGGTGGGTCCGGTACAAGTCGCTGTCCTCGTTGACGGCCTCCGGCTCCACCCACAGCCCGAACCGCAGGCCGCGCTCGCGCACGCCCGCGACCAGCGGCTCCAGCCCGCCGGGGAACTTCGCCTCGTCCACGTCCCAGTCGCCGAGCCCGGCGCGGTCGCAGGTGCGGCCGCGGAACCAGCCGTCGTCGACGACGAAGACCTCCGCACCCAGGTCGGCGGCCACCTCGGCCAGCGCGAGCTGGTGCTCCACCCGCACGTCGAAGCCGGTGGCGTACCAGGAGTTCGCCACCACCGGCCGGTGCTCGGGGCCGGTGGAGCGGGCCAGGGTGCGCTGGTACGCGTGCCACGCCTGCGCGGCCTCGTCCGGGCCGCCGGGCACCCACAGCCCGGCCAGTTGCGGGGTGGTCACCGACCCGCCAGGCGGCAGCGTCACCACGCCCGTCTCGTCGTCGGGGCCGTCGGCCACGCGCACGTGGTCGGTGAACGGCACGGCCTCCACCTGCAGCCGCCACGAGCCGCTCCACGCGAGCGCCACCGCGTACGTGCCGGCGTCCCGGTCGTCGCGGGCGCGGACGGTGACGACGGGGGAGGCGCCGTGCGAGGTGACGCCCTGCCGGCTGCCCAGGCTGAACGTCCCGACCGGCAGGTCCACGACGGCCTCGGTGAACTCCCGCGACCACGCGCCCGTCAGCGTCCCCACGCGCGCGCCCGGCCCGACCGGCGGGGTGAACGCGCCGCCCCAGCAGCGCAGCAGCTCCACCGCGTGCCCGGAGCGGTTGCGCACCACCGCGTGCTTGGTGACCACGTCGTGGGCGGTGCTGCTGCGCAGCACCAGCTCCACGTCCACCTCGGCGACCTCGTCGGTGAACGGCGCGCGCAGCTCGTGCACCTCCCCGCCGACCGTCAGCGTCACCTCGCCGGCGGCGCGCAGCCGGACACCGCGCAGCCCGTCGGCGCGGCGGGCGACGAGCTCGGCGGCGTGCGCGGAGCGGGTGCCCAGCGCGGTGGCCTCCAGCGGCAGCAGGTCCAGCGGCGTCTCGAAGGACGTGCGCCGCGGCGCCGGAGCCGGCTGCGCACCGCCGCGGGCGCCCCAGTGCACGCGCACCAGACCCGCCCCGTCCGGGGCGAGCGCGACGACGTGCTCCCCGGAGCGGGTCGGCATCGTCCACGAGCCGCTCACTTGTTCGAGCCCACCAGCAGCCCGGAGACGAACTGCTTCTGGAAGAGGAAGAACACGACCGCGGTGGGGATCGCCGCGACGAGCGAGGCCGCCGCGATGACGTTCCACGCGCTGGAGTAGCCGCCCATGAGGTTCAGCAGCGCCGCCGTGATCGGGAACTTCGACTCCGAGCGCAGGACCGTCAGCGCCCAGATGAGGTCGTTGAAGATCCACGTCGTGGCCAGGGCCGCCAGCGCCGCCATCGCCGGGCGGCTCAGCGGCAGGACGATCCGCAGGTAGATGCGCCCCGCGCCCGCCCCGTCCAGGCGGGCGGCCTCGAACAGCTCCTCCGGCAGCCCGCGCATGAAGCCGTGCAGCACGAAGGTGTAGAAGCCGATGCCGAAGCCCACCTGCACCGCCACGAGCGCGAAGAGGGTGTCGGCGATGCCGAGGGACTCGCTGATGCGCGCCACCGGCACGAGCAGGATCTGCGGGGGCAGCAGGTTGCCGGCCAGCATCGCCAGCAGGATCGTCTTGCGGCCCGGGATCGCGAAGCGGCTCAGCGAGTACGCCGCCCACGACGACAGCACCAGCGAGGCCAGCACGGCGCACGCGGTCACGGCGATGCTGTTGCCCAGCGCCCGCACCAGCCCGCCGCCGCTGAAGGCCGTGGTGAAGCCGTCGAGCGTGAAGGACGCCGGCAGCGCCGCCAGCCCGCGGGCGGCGATGTCGTCGAAGGAGCGGAACGCGATGAGCCCGACGTAGACGACGGGGCTCAGCCACAGCAGGGTCAGCGGCACCATGACCACGTGCAACCACGGCGAGCGGGCTCGCCGCGGCCGCCGCAGTGGCGGTGTGGCGGCGCTGCCGGGGGCGAGGGTGGTGGCGGTCACGACTGCTCCTCCGCGCGGGCCTGGCGGGCCAGGTAGGTGATGATGAAGCCGATCGCCAGGACGAAGATGACGACCGCGATCGCCGAGGCGTAGCCGAGGTTCCCCGACGTGAACGCCTGCTGGAACATGTACGTGCTCAGCAGTTGCGTCGTGTTGTAGGGACCACCGCGGGTCATCGCCCACACGATGTCGAAGGTGCGCAGCGAGTCGATGACGGTGACCGCGAAGACCACCGTGTTCACCCCGCGCAGTTGCGGCATGACGATGTGCCAGAAGCGCTGCCAGGCGCTGGCGCCGTCGACCGCCGCAGCCTCCTCCAGCGTCGCGTCGCAGCCCTTCAGCCCGGCCAGGTACAGCACCATGATGTAGCCGACCTGCCGCCACACCGCGGCCACGAGGATCGCCGCCAGCGCCACGTCCGGGTCGGCCAGCCACTGCCGCTGCAGCGAGCCCAGCCCCACCGCCTCCAGGCCGGCGTTCACCGGGCCGCCCGGCTGGTACATCACCCGCCAGAACAGGCCCGTCACCGCCATCGAGACGACCATCGGCAGGTAGATCGCGCTGCGGTAGAAGCCCACCCCGCGGCCGGGCTTGTTGAGCGCCACCGCCAGCGCCAGGCCGCCCACCACGGACAGGACGCCGAAGCCGAGCACCCACAGCGCGTTGTTGGTCAAGGCCGTGCGGAAGATCGGGTCCTCGGCCAGGTCGGTGAAGTTCTGCAGGCCCACGGGCTCGGCCGGGCTGATGCCGTCCCAGCGGGTGAGCGAGAGGGAGAAGGAGTTGGCGGCCGGCCAGAAGACCCAGAACAGCTCCACCGCCAGCGGCAGCAGCAGGAACACCCACACCAGCAGCGGCACCCGCCGCAGCCGGGCGCCCAGCGAAGGGCCGCCCGGCCGGGCGGGGCCGCGGGCGTCGCCGGCGGGACGGGGGCCGTCGGACCCCCGCCGCGCCGGCCGCGCCGCGGCCCTCACGTCGCTGCTCACTGCCCGAAGACCCCCTCCGCGGCCCGCTGCCACTCCTGAAGGATCCGGTCGCGCGAGCCCGGGTCGGCGAGGAACTGCGTCAGCGCGGTGTCCGCCGTCGTCTGCAGCGCGTCGGAGGAGTCGCGGTTGAAGAACTGGGTGATCTCCTCCGTGGAGTTGAGCAGCTCGATGCCCTTCTGCACCAGCGGGCTGAACTGCGAGGTGTCGACGTCCGGGGACGTCGGCAGGTTGGAGGACCCGGACTGCTCGATGAAGGCCTGCTGCTGCTCCGGGGCGGCCAGGTAGGACAGGAAGGCGATCGTGGCGTCGGGGTCGGAGGTGCCGGCCGCGGCGAAGTATCCGTCCGTCGGGGCCTCCTCGGCCGTCGGCACGTCCGGGTTGATCACCGGGACGGAGAAGAAGTCCAGGTCGTCGCGCTGGTCCTCGGGGAAGTACTGGGTGACGAAGGCGCCGATGAGGTACATGCCGGCCTGGTCCTGCGCCATCGGCACGGACGCGTCCTGCGCCGAGTACGAGCCCATGTTCGGGTCGAAGTAGGGGATGAGCCGCTCGTACTGCTCCATGACCGCGACGACCTCCGGGTCGGTGAAGGAGTGCTCCCCGGCCAGCAGCTCGCGGTGGTACTGCGCCCCGTTGATGCGCAGGTCCAGGTAGTCGAACCAGCCCGACGCCATCCACGGGGTGGAGCCGATGCCGTTGGCCAGCGGCGCCACACCCTGGCCCGAGAGGTTCTCGCACAGCGCGAGGAACTCGTCCCACGTCGTCGGCGGCTGCACGCCCCAGCGCTCGAAGGCGCTCTTCTTGTAGAAGACCGACCACCAGTAGTAGTTGGTGGGGACGAAGATCTGGGTGCCGTCGTCGGCGCTGGACAGGTTCTTCAGCGCCTCGGAGAAGCCCGCGCACGCGCCGTCGCCCTCCCACATGCTCGACACGTCCAGCAGCAGGCCCTGGGCGGCGTAGTCGCGGGCCACCGACCCGGCGTACCAGCTCATGACGTCCGGCGGGTCGTTCGAGCGCAGGTAGTTGGTCAGCTGGGCGCGGAACTGCTCGGTGGCGACCGAGTTCATCGTCACGTCGCCGTCGTAGCTCTGCACGATCGCCTCGAGGGCCGCCTTGGGGGCGGTGTCCTGGATGGAGTTCTGGAAGACGATGCCGCCACCGCCGCCCCCTCCACCGCCGGCGGCCGCGCCGCCGGACCCGCCGGAGCCGCTGGTGCCGACGCAGCCGGTCAGCAGGCCGGCGCCGCCGAAGCCGGCCGTGGCCGCGAGCAGGCTGCGCCGCGAGAGTCGGGAGTTCATCGTCGAACCTCCTGTGCGCCGTCGTCGGCGCGGTCGTGGTGGGTGGTGCCGGGCCCGTCGGGCTGATCGGGCCGGTCGGTGGGGGTGGTGCCGGTCAGGAGGGCCGCGCACTCGCTCTGCAGGGCGACGTCGGCCCACATGCTGTGCTGCGGCGCGGCGTTGGAGCAGACCACCGCGCCCCACGCGCCGAGGCGGTGCGCGTCGCGCACGGCGCGGCGGCACAGTTCCGCGCCGACCGGTCCCTCCTCGAAGCGTCCGCGCTTGGGGGTGTAGCCGACGTAGCCCTCCCCGAGCACCAGCGGGACCCCGCGCGCCGCGGCCCAGTCGGCGGCGACCTCCAGCCACAGCGTGAGCTTCTGCTCCACCGCCAGGCGGTGCTCGCCCCAGCGCTCGTACAGCCAGCGGTCGAAGGCCTCCGGGTCGCACCAGTCGTGCACGTACACCTCCGGCAGCGAGACGACCGTGGCGTCCAGCTTCCAGGCGTTGTCCTCGCCCGGTCCCCAGTCGGCCACCTCGGGCGCGCCCGGGCGCAGCAGCGGCGCCGCCCGCTCGCGGGAGAACTCCTCCACGGGCGCGCGCAGGCCGAACACGTCGATGAGCTCCTGCAGGTTGCCGTAGGCGTAGGGGTGCACGACGAGGACCTCGGCGCTGGGCGGGACCGCGCTCAGCGCGCCGACCGGCACCCCGGCGTAGTTCACCGTGCACAGCCGGTCGGGGTGGCGTTGCTTGAAGCGGCGGATCCCGCGCTCCAGCCTGTCCGTCAGCGCCGGCACCGCCGCCTCGCCGCGTTCCACGCCCAGGCCGTCGACGAGGAAGCCGATCTGGACCTCGTTGTGCAGCTCGGTGAACAGCACCCGGTCGTCCAGGCCCTCGGCCACCAGCAGGTCGATCAGGTCGGCGTGCGCGTCGGCCAGCACCTCCGCGCGCTGCTCGGGGTCCACCGCGTGCAGCGCCTCGTACCAGTCCGGGTCGAGCGCGAACGACGGCGACTGCTGGTACTCCCAGCTGGAGACGATGACGTGCACGCCGTGGCGCTGCGCGGCGCGGAAGAACGCCAAAGTGTGCTCGCGCGCGTCGATCGTCGTCTCGTGCGCCACGTCGTACCAGCGCACGCCCTGCCCGTACTCCCCGCCGAGCGGACCGAGCCGCAGCGCGGAGGTGTCCACGCCGGAGCGGAACAGCAGGAACGGCATCGCGCAGATCCGCACCGCGTTGTAGCCGCGCTCCACCGCCTGGGCGAAGGCGGCGTCGAGGTCCTCGAACGGCTCGCCCGGCCCGGTGCGCACGTACCAGGAGAAGTCCCACAGGCTGATGACGAGCTTCTCCGGCGCACCGGCCGGCAGGTTCCGCGTCGCGGTCATCGGGCCACCTCCTCGATCCGGGTGACGGGTCCACCGGGCTCGGCGGCGGGTACGCCCAGCAGCTGCGGGTGGGTGGCCAGGGCGTGCGCCAGGTCGGCCGCGTGCCGGCTGGCGGCCAGCCGCGGGTCGGCCAGCAGCTCGCGGGCGCGCCCGGCGTCGCCGTCCAGCAGGGCCAGCTGCGCGTCGAGCACCACCACCCGACGGTCGCGCACCACGAGCGGGTCCTCCTCGAACAGCAGCAGGTCCGGCAGCGAGGTGGCGAAGTAGTCCACCACCGGCACCGCCGCCGCGAACGCGTCGCGGAAGCGGCGCAGCGAGGCGGTCAGCGGCCCGTCGTCGCGGCCCAGCCGGCGCAGCGCCAGCACCGAGGAGAACGTCGCCTCGCTGTGCTCCTGCGTGCTCATCCCCAGGAAGTCCCCGCGGTGCTCGGCGGCCGCCCCCCACGCCGCGTGCGCCGCGCCCGCGTCGCCGGCCGCGGCCAGCGCGTCGCCCAGCAGCAGGTGCAGCTGCGCCGTCGCCGCCAGCGGGTGCCGCGCCTCGCCCAGGCACGCCGGGCTGTCCAGCGCCGCCCGCAGGTGCGCCACCGCGGCGGCCGGGTCGTCCGCGAGCGCCTCCAGGGCCAGGCGGGTCCGGGCGCGCTCCCACGCGGAGAGCACCTGACCCTCCCCGCCCTCCCACGGCTGGAACGTGCGGGTGGTCAGCAGGTGCACGGCCCGCGCCGCGCCGCCGGTGCTCACCAGCAGGTGCGCGACCTCCACGAGGGCGTCGTCGCGCTGCTCGGCCAGGTCCCAGCGCTCCCGCCAGCGCGCCAGCCGCTGCTGCGGGTCCACGCCGCGCAGCGCGTCCAGCTGGTCCACCTCGAAGCGCAGCCGCGCCTCGTCCGGGGCGGCCTCCTCCGCCCGCGCGTACGCCGCGCGGGCGGCCTCGAGGTCGCGGTGGTCGTTGACCAGCGCCAGGCCCAGGTTGCGGTGCGGCACCGGGTCGCCCGGTGTGCCCGCCGCGCCGGCCCGCCAGTCCGCGACGGCGTCGGCGTGCCGGCCCGCCGCGTACAGCCAGTGCCCGCGCAGGGTGCGGGCCCGCGGGTCGGCGGCCGAGGCGCTCAGCGCGGCCACGTCCTCGCGCCGGCCGGGGAAGCACCACGTGGTGTCGCGCGCCGCGGCGTCGGCGCGCGCGGCGGCCGCCTGCGCGCTGCGGCCGAGCCGGTCCAGCACCAGGGCCCGGTGGTGCGCCAGCAGCGGGCCGGCCGCCGGCTGCCCCGCCGCGCGCAGCGGCTCGCGCTCCTCGGCCTCGTCGAGGACGCGCAGCGCGTCCTCCAGCTCCCCGACCCCGGCCAGCTCCAGCGCCACGTCC
Organism: Kineococcus sp. G2; assembly: GCF_037154035.1. NCBI lineage: Bacteria > Bacillati > Actinomycetota > Actinomycetes > Kineosporiales > Kineosporiaceae > Kineococcus > Kineococcus sp. G2. The sequence continues at coordinate 8,801 of NZ_JBBBEM010000062.1, forward strand.
AGGCAGGTCTGCGCGTCCGCGCTGGCGGGCAGGCCGTCGAGGTGGCGCAGCCACGCGTCCAGCGGGTCCAGGGCGCGCGCGGCGGCCAGCACGCCGGCCGCCGCGCCGGACGCCGTGGCGCCGAGCCGCCGCCGGCACACCACCTCCAGCGCGGCGGCCTGCAGGTGCTCCGGCTCCACCCGGCGCACGTCGGCCAGCCGGTGCAGGGCGGCCTCGGTGCGCCCGGCGCGCGCGTCCAGCCGCGCCATCCGGTACCCGGCCGGTCCCCGCCACGCCCGCGCCCACGACGCGCGCCCGTACGCGTCGTAGGCGTCGTCCTCGCGCCCGCGGGCCTCCAGGACCACGCCCAGCAGGTACAGCGCGGTGGTGTCCCGCGGCGTGGGGTGGCGGGAGGTCAGGCGGTCCACCGCGCGGCGCAGCAGCTCCTCGGCCTCCTCGTCCAGGCCGGCGCGGTAGGCGCGCACCGCCAGGCCCACCAGGCTCGGCACGTGCCCGGGGTCGCGGGCCAGCGCCTCGCGCCAGTACGGCTCCGGGGAGCGGGTGGCGTGCCGGTAGAGCTCCAGGTGCTCCGCGGTCAGCGCCAGCTCCTCCACGCTCGCCACCTCCCGCGGCGCGGGCGGTTCGGTGGCGGGGCCGGGGACCTCCCCGATCCCCGCGCGCTCCTCGGCGGTGCTCCAGCGCACCAGCTCCCGGCCCTCGTGGACGACCGAGACCTCCACGTCCGGCGACCCCGCCTCGCCGGCCGGCACCTCGTGCACGCGCAGCAGCGCCGCCGAGGGGTCCAGGTCGACCGTCTCGCTCGCCACGACCCGCCCACCGGCGCGCAGCTCCACCCGCACCCCGGCGCGGGGGCGGGTGACGACGACGGCCAGCCGGACGCGTGCGGGGTCCTCCTCGCGACGCAGGCTGACGGCCGCGTCGACGCTCGCCCGGTCCAGCGGGCCGCTGTGCCGCACCGGGTACCAGCACTGGGTGAACACCTTCGTCTCCCCGGGTGCCAGCACCGAGAAGTCCGGCTGGTTGTCGGTGAACACCCCCGCCATCAGCTCCACGTAGTGCGCGCCGTCGTCGGAGAGGTTCGCGTCCCACGCGTGCCCGAAGGGGGAGTTCCCCCACGTCCACTGCTTCTTGCCGACGGCGACCTGGTGGTCGGCGACGTGCACGAACCCCACCCCGCGGGCGTGGTCGTAGCCGCCGAAGAAGTCCTCCCGGCTGCCCAGGCACATGTACGACGTCGGCACGGGGATCGTGCGGTACCAGTCGATCCGGTCGCCCGTGCCGCGCGCGCCGTCGGCGGCCGTGAACACCTCGCCGGCGCGGGCGGGGTAGTCCACGCCGTAGTAGTGGCGGTCCGCGGCCGGGTAAGCGGTCACGGCGCGCTTGGCGTGGTCGGCCACCACCGTCACGTCGTGCGGGAAGAACGACTGGTAGTCCTCGTCGACGCGGGCGGCGACGTTGGCCCACCACAGGAACGACTGCGGCAGTTCGGTGCGGTTGGCCAGGCGCACCTCGAGCTCCAGCACGGAGCTGCCCGGGCGCAGCCGCAGCGCGTGCGTGCCGCGCATGCGGGTGAACGGGTCGTGGTCGGAGCAGCGCACCACGACCGCGCCGTCCTCCTCGGTCACCGCCTCCCAGTCGGTGGGCAGGTAGGTCGCCGGGCGGTGGTGCTGGGGCCAGTTGAACTCCACGCCGCCGGCGATCCACGGGCCGGCCAGTCCCACCAGGGCGGGTTTGACCACGGGGTTGGCGTAGAAGAGGTCCACCCCGCTGGTGCGGTCGCGCACCACGTGCACGCGCCCGCCCAGCTCGGGCAGCACCACCACGTGCAGCCACTCGTTCTGCAGGTGCACCGCCGTCCAGGCGTGCTCGACGGGGTCGGTGGCGATGCGGTGGTGGAACGGCAGCGGGTACACCCGGCCCGAGGAACCCTGGTAGACGCGGCGGTCCAGGTAGGCGGGGAACACCTCCGGCGGCAGCGGGTGGTAGGTCGGCAGCGTCAGCGGCGCGCTCCAGACCGCGGCCGGGGCGTCCGCCAGGGCGGCGGGCCGGGCCGGCAGGCCGAGCTGCGTCTCGTCGTCGAGCATGCGGTGACGGTAGGCCGGTGATCACCGCGCCGAGAAGAGACGATCCGACGCTGCCACCTGGACGATCCGACGGTCAGGACCACCCGGACGGCGCTAGCGTCACGGCGTGCGCATCCGCGAGGGGTTCCCCGGGCAGCGGCTGCGGGTCCTGCCCGCCGACGTCGCCCGCACCGCGGCCGCGTCCGGGCCGACGTCCCGGCTGCTCGTCACCGACGCCGGGTACTTCCCGCACGCCCACCACCACGGCCGCACGCGCCGCCGGGGTGCCAGCGGCACCGTCGTCATCGTGTGCGTGGGCGGTCGCGGCTGGTGCCGCACCGCCGGCGGCGAGGTGGCCGTCGCCCGCGCCCAGGCCCTCGTCCTGCCCGCCGGCCTGCCGCACGCCTACGGCGCCGACGACGCCCACCCCTGGACGATCTGGTGGCTGCACGCGGCCGGTCCCGACGCCCGCTCCTTCGACCGGCAGCTGGGCGGGGACCCGCCGCGCCCGGCCGTCGTCGACCTGCACGACGTCCTGGAGGTGCAGCGCGACGTCGAGCGCGTCGTGGAGCACCTGGAGATCGACGAGACCGGGCCCACGCTGCTGCGCGCGGCCGGCGCGGCGTGGTCGGTGCTGGCGCAGGTGGCAGCCGACGCCGCCGCCGGCAGTCCCGTGCGGCGCGAGCCGGTGCGCCAGGCCCAGGAGCACCTGCGCGCCCACCTCGACGCCCCCGTCTCCGTCGCCGCCCTGGCGCGCGAGGCGGGCCTGTCCACCTCGCACTTCACGGCGCTGTTCCGTGCCGCGACCGGGGGAGGGGTCGTGGAGTACGCCAAGCGGCTGCGCATGGCGCACGCCTGCGAGCTGCTGGTGACCACCGACCTGCCGGTGGCCGAGGTCGCCCGCTGCGTCGGCTACGCCGACCCCTTCTACTTCGCCCGCCACTTCCGCGGCGTGCACGGGTGCAGCCCGACGGCGTTCCGGCGTCGGGAGGAGTGATCGGGCGGGGCTGTCGGGCCCGCCCGGCGTTCCGCCGGATCAGGAGTGCTGCGCCGTCGGGCCCGGCCCGGGGTGGTGCAGGCGGGGGCGTCGTCGTCCGGCGCACCGAGCGAGAACCGAAAAGCCCCTTGACCGTCGATCGTGCACGATCTACGGTCTACGACATCAGCTCACCGATGAGCCGATGCTGAGGAGGTGCTCGTGTCCCCACCCGGTCCGCGATCTCTCAACCCGTCCGAAGGGCCTGTCTACGATGGTGCTCGTGGAGCCGACGACGACGCGACGCTCACTGGCGTCGAGCCGGCAGATGCTCGCCGACCACGTGTACGACGCCGTCCTGGACCTGCTGATCGACGGCGAGCTGAAGGCCGGGCAGGCCCTGGGCATCGACGGGCTCGCCCGCGAGTTCGGGGTGTCGCAGACACCGGTGCGCGAGGCGCTGGCGCGGCTGGAGTCCACCGGGCTCATCCGGCGCGTCGCGCTCAAGGGGTACCGGGTCGCTCCCGTGGCCACGCCGGAGGAGCTGGTGCGGCTCATGCAGGCGCGGCTCCTGCTGGAGCCGGCGCTCGCCGAGCTGGCCGCGCACCACCTCACCCCTGACGTCCTCGAGCAGCTCGAGCAGGCCGTGCACGACCTGGCGACCGCACCCCTCGGGCCGTCGTTCCACGAGTTCCGGCAGTACTGGGAAGCGGACGAGCGCTTCCATCGCATCATCGCCGAGGCGACCGGCAACGAGTTCCTCCTCGGTGCCTACACCGCCCTCGGCGGGCAGATCCAGCGCTTCCGCCTCTTCGGCGGCGGGGGCGTCACCGACTCCGACCACTGCGTCGCCGAGCACACCCGCGTCCTCGAAGGGCTGCGCACCGGTGACCCGGCCACGGCCCGCGCGGCCATGGCCGCCCACATCACCGAGGCGCGCGACCGCGCCCTGCAGGCGTACGAAACACCCGGCACCGCCGCCGCGGAAGCCTGATTCCCCGCTCCCCAGCACCACCCGGCGGCACCGCCCGTCCTCCTCGCACCGCTGCGAGACCACCCAGCCGAGAGGCCACCGTCGTGTCCACCGACACCACTGCCCACAACCCCGGGCTGTCCACCGACCAGAGCCACTTCCCGCGCTCCGCCCCCAGCGACCCGTCCGCGCCGCACGTCACCAGCGCCACCGTCACCGTCGACGCGTCCAGCGACCGCGGGCCGCTCACCCGCATCTGGGAGAGCATCGGGTACGACGAGATCAACTGGACGTACACCCCGACCGGCAAGCAGCTCCTGCGCACCTTCGCGGAACTGTCGCCGCGGCCGTTCCACGTGCGCCCCCACTACGTCTTCTGCTCCGGGTCCGGGTTCGGCATCCCGCACTGGGGCAACGGGAACGTCTACCACGAGGACGCCGACGGGAACCCGCACTACGACTTCACCATCGTCGACCAGACCTACGACGCCATCGTCGGCGCCGGGCACCACGTCCTCGTGGAACTCGCCTTCACCCCGCGCGACCTGCTCCCGCCGGAGGCCGACGAGCTCAAGGTCGTCCCCAGCCCCACCGTCTACAGCAACTACGAGGCCGGCGCGTGGGCGTACCCGCCGAAGGACTACGAGAAGTGGCGCGGTCTCGTCGCCGCGCACGCCCGGCACTGCCTGGAGCGCTACGGCGCCGAGGAGGTGCGCACCTGGCTGTGGGAGTTGTGGAACGAGCCCGACATCTTCTACTGGAAGGGCACCACGCAGCAGTTCTGCGACCTCTACACCGTCACCGCCGAAGCGGTCCGCAGCGTCCTGCCCGACGCCCAGGTCGGCGGCCCCGCCGTCACCGGTGGGGGAGTGCAGTTCATGCGTGACTTCCTCACCCACACCTCCACGAACGACGTTCCCCTCGACTTCGTCTCCTTCCACACCAAGGGTTCCGCATTCACCCCCTGGCGGGTCTACGGCCCCACGGGGGGCCCGGCGCCGGAGAAGCAGAACCCCTCGGCGCACAAGATGCTGTTCGAGATCCGCCGCATGCTGCGGGTCATGGCGGAGTTCCCGCAGTACCACGACCTGCCTGCCATCGTCGACGAGTGCGACGCGGGTGTCCCCGCCCACTACAGCGTCTACGACAACGCCAACTTCCAGTTCCAGAACACCGAGTACTACCCCGTCTTCCAGGTCAAGCTGTTCAAGAAGATCCTCGACCTCAACGACACCGAGACCGCCACCGTCACCCAGGCCACCTCGTGGAGCTTCTACTTCGAGGGTGAGCGCTACTTCGAGGGCACCCGCGCCTTCCTCACCGCCGGCGGCGTCGAGAAGCCCCTCCTCAACGCCTACCGGATGGTGTCCCGGCTCGGCGGGCGGCGTGTCGACGCCACGTCCACCGCCGCCAGCGACCCGGCCGAGCTCGACGCCGGTGACGGGCGCAGCATGGGGGAGGAGGTCGACGTCCTCGCCTCCTCCGACGCCGCCGGCCGCGTCACCGTCCTCGTCTGGCGGCACACCGACGACCAGTACCAGACCGACGAAGCCGCCACCCCCGTCGACGTCCGCATCAGCGGCCTCACCGCGTCGGAGTACTCCGTCAGCCACTTCCGCATCGACGCCGACCACAGCAACGCCCACACCGCGTGGGTCGCCCAGGGCAGCCCGCAGGACCCGACAGCTGAGCAGCTCGCCGCCGTCAAGGCGCGGCAGGGCCTCGAGGAGCTCGAGCCGGCCCGGTCGGTGACCCCCCGGGACGGCGCCGTCCAGCTGGACGTCACGCTCCCGCTGCCGTCGGTGTCCATGCTCGTCCTGGAGCCGAAGTGAACCGCACCGGCGTCAGCGACGTCGCCGACATCGCCCTCAACAACGGTGTCACCGTCCCCCAGCTGGGCCTCGGTGTGTTCCAGGTCCCCCCGCAGGAGGCGCAACGCGTCGTCGAGGAGGCGCTGGAGGTCGGCTACCGGCACGTCGACACCGCCGCCGCCTACGTCAACGAGGCCGGTGTCGGGGCGGCGCTGAGGGCATCGGGCCTGCCGCGCGACGAGGTGTTCATCACCTCCAAGCTGCGCAACGGCGACCAGGGGTACGACGAGGCGCTGCGGGCCTACGCCGACACGTGCGAGCGCCTCGGGGTCGACGCGCTCGACCTCTACCTCGTGCACTGGCCCAACCCGTCCGCGGGCCGCTACGTCGACAGCTGGCGCGCCCTGGAACGCCTGCACTCCGAGGGGGCCGTCCGCGCCGTCGGGGTGTCCAACTTCCTGCCCACCCACCTCGACGACCTCGCCGCCGCCACGGGGCTCGTGCCCGCCGTCAACCAGGTCGAGCTGCACCCCACGTTCCAGCAGCGCGACCTCGTCGAGGACAGCCGGGACCGCGGGATCGTCGTCGAGGCCTACTCGCCGCTCGGGCAGGGCGCCGACCTCGACGCACCCGCCGTGCTCGCCGCGGCCCGCACCCACGACGCCACCCCCGCCCAGGTCGTGATCGCCTGGCACCTGCAGCGCGGGCACGTCGTCATCCCCAAGTCCAGCCGCCGCGACCGGCTGGAGGAGAACCTGGCCGCCGCCGGCCTGCACCTCGACGACGCCGAGGTCGACGCCATCACCGCGCTGGAGCGCGGGCACCGCATCGGTGGCGACCCCGCCACCTTCGCCCTCAGCCAGATCCGTTAGGAGGTCCACCCGATGGCGAGATCCCTCACCTCCGAGCCCGCCCTCGCCGCCGCACCGCCGCAGGGGAAGGTGCTGCGGACACCGCCGAAGGGCCAGCGCGTCGGTACCCGCAAGCAGACGCTGTGGATCTGGCTGTTCCTGATGCCCACGATCGTCCTGTACGGCGCCTACACGCTGTACCCGATCATCGCCAGCTACTGGTACTCCCTCGTGGAGTGGAACGGTTTCCAGGCCGACCAGCGCTTCGTGGGGATCGACAACTACCGCGCGGTCATCGCCGACCCGGCGTTCTGGTCGTCGGTGAAGATCACCCTCGTCTTCATGCTGCTGGTCGCCCCGGCGCGCATCCTGCTCAGCCTCTTGCTCGCCATCCTGCTCAACTCGCCCAAGCTGCCGTTCCGCAACCTGTTCCGGACGGTCTACTTCCTGCCCGTCGTCACCACCACCGCCATCGTCGGGGTCGTCATGCAGTTCGTCTTCGATCCCAGCAGCGGACCCGTCACGGCCATGCTGCGAGTGGTGGGCGTCGAGCAGGGCATCGACTTCCTCGGCGACTCCGGCACGGCGCTGACCACCGCGGCGGCCGTCTACGTCTGGAAGTTCTTCGGGATCACGATGGTCTACTGGATGGCCGCGCTGCAGACCATCCCGTCCGAGCTGTACGAAGCAGCGCGCATCGACGGTGCCGGAGCGGCCAAGATCTTCCGGCACATCACGCTCCCGCTGCTCCTGCCGTTCCTGCTCATCATCACGGTGCTCACCGTCGAGGACACCTTCCACGCGTTCGACCTCATGCAGACGATGACCGGTGGTGGCCCGTTCTTCTCCACCGAGATCATCGAGATCTACATCTACCGCTGGGCGTTCAGCGCCACCATCCCGCAGCTCGGCTTCGCCTCGGCGGCCGCAGTCCTCTTCGGCGTCATCGTCATGCTCGTCGGGGTCCTCCAGGCCTGGGCGCTGTACGCCGGCCGCAAGAACAGGAAGGCGCTGTCGTGACCACCACCACCCCCAGCCGCCCCGTGAGCGCGCCACCCCGCCTGTCCTTGGCTCGGCGCGCCGCTCAGCGGGCACCCTGGTGGCTCGCCGTCGTCCTCCTCATCGGTGTCGGGGTTCTGTGGATCTACCCGTTCGTGTGGATGGTGTCGGCCTCCCTGAAGAGTTCGATGGAGGTCTTCACCGCCGGCCTCACCCTCATCCCGGAGAACTTCGCCTGGGAGAACTACAGCCGGGCCTGGACCGACGCCGGCTTCGGCCGGTACATGATCAACACCGTCATCGTGACACTCGCGACCGTCGCCATCGTCGTCGTCCGCTGCGCGCTGTGCGGGTACGTCCTCGGGCGCTACTCCTTCCGAGGGTCCAAGGTCATCATCGGCATCCTCGTCCTCACGCTGTTCGTGCCGACCGGTTACACGATCATCCCGATCGTCAAGCTGTCCATGGAGCTGGGCGTCCTCAACTCCCTGACCGGCATGGTGCTCGCCCTTTCCGGATCAGCCAACGTCTCGGCGATCCTCATCTACGCCGGCTACTTCCGGCAGCTGCCCAAGGAGCTGGAGGAGGCTGCTGTCGTCGACGGGGCCGGGTTCCTTCGGGTCTTCTTCCGCATCATGCTGCCCCTGTCCATGCCCGTCACCGCGACCGTCGGGCTGCTGACGTTCCTCTTCACCTGGAACGCGTTCTTCCTGCCCTTGGTGTTCTCGTTCAGCAGCCCCCAGCTGCGCACCCTCAGCGTCGGCATGCAGGCCTTCGTCGGGGAGAACGCCACCGACTGGTCCGGCATGGCGGCAGCCGGCGTCGTCTCGATCCTGCCCATCGTCGCGCTCTTCCTGTTCCTGCAGCGGTTCTTCGTCGAAGGCATCGCCGGGGCCGTCAAGTCCTGAGCACCACCTACCTCCAGTCCTGCACCACACCATCTCGATGAGGAGATCGTCATGGCACGCATCACCCGCCGCTCGCTGCTCGCCGGCAGCGGTGCGCTCGTCGGCACCGCCGCCCTCGCCGCCTGCGGAGGTGGTGGCGGGGAGAGCGGCGCTTCCGCCGGCGCCGGCACGTTGCGCTGGTGGGACCACTTCAGCGCCCTGCAGAAGTTCCACGCCGAATGGGCGGCCCAGCAGTCGCAGGAGCTCGGCGTCCAGGTCGACTACACCTACAACGACGTCAGCCGGGCCCCCGAGGCCCTGCAGTTGGCCAACCAGAGCAACCAGTTGCCCGACCTCTACTCCAACATCTTGGCTCTTCCGCTGTCCGCGCTGGTCGCGGAGGGCTGGGTCCACGAGCTCGAGCTGGACGGGGACCAGCTCGCGAGCCTGCCCGAGGGCTCGCTGACGGAGGGCATCACCAGCCTCGACGGCAAGGTCTACGGACTGCCGCTGTTCAGCTACCAGCAGTACTCCGCTGCGCACTGGTTCAACACCGACATCATCACTGCCGCCGACATCGACCCGGACGACCCGCCCACCACCTACGACGAGTACCGCGCCAACCTCGAGAAGATCAAGGCCAAGAACGACGGGGCCGCGCCCATGATCCTCGCCCTGGGTGGAACCGCCCGGATGGGGGAGCAGATCGACGACATCGCCCAGGTCGCCGGCTTCCCCGGGTTCCAGGGCATGAAGTACCACACCGGCGAGTACGCCTACGACGACGACACTTACGTCAACGCCATCGAGTTCTGGAAGGAGCTCAACGACTCCGGCCTCATCCTCGCCGGCAGCGGTGGGCTCACCGTCGCCGACGCCCGCAGCCGCTGGGGTGCCGGGGTGGCCGGCTACTTCCCCGACGGTCCCTGGTGCGCCGGCGGCGTGAGGAACGTGGCGCCGGAGTTCATGGACAAGCTGGGGGTCGGCCCCATCCTCGTCCCCCAGGCTGGGGTCCCCGTGATCACCTACCGCGGTGCACCGGCCGCCCAGTTCTTCGTCGCCGGATCCAGCGCCGACCCGGCCAAGGCCAGTCAGCTCGCCGCGTCGATGATGACGAACGAGTACCAGAAGGGACTGGCCGGCGGGATGGACCAGCCGCCCCTGGACCTCTCCGTCGTCCAGGAGGCCGACGTCGTCGAGCCCTACCGCAAGCTCGCCGAGTGGTTCGAGGAGACCGTGCGCCGCGGCCCCGAGGCCGTCGTCGCCAACCCGCAGATCGCGAAGGTGGAAGCACTGTCCAAGCCCATCAGCCCGCAACTGGGGGACATCGTGCAGGGCTACCTGGGTGGGGACATCACCGACTTGCGGGGGGCGCTGAAGTCGCTCAGCGACGCGTACGCCGCCGACCGTGAGCAGGCGATCGCCGCCGCGACCGCCGCTGGGGCGCAGGTGTCGCTGGACGACTACGCCTTCCCCGAGTGGGTTCCGGGGCAGGACTGGACGCCGCCCTCCGCTGGCTGACCGACCGCGCGACGCGCAACACCCCGCCGGCCGGGCGGACCCCGCCCGGCCGGCACCACCGAGAGAACCGTCGAGGAGACCTGCTGATGACCGTCCCGTTCCCCGCCGCGCGCACCGCCGTCGTCACCGGTGTCGGAGCACCCCGCGGCATCGGCCGCGTCGTCGCGCGCCGGCTGGCCCGTGAGGGCTGGAGCCTCGCGCTCGTCGACGTCCGGCCCGACGGCGTCGCGGAGATCGCCGAGGAGCTGCGCGGCACGACCGGCGTGCTGGGCGCGCCCGCCGACATCACCTCGCCGGAGGAGGTGCGGGCGGTGTTCGACCGCGTCGACGACGCGCTGCCGCCCGTCGTGGGCCTGGTCAACCTCGCCGGCACCGCCTGCCCGACCCCCCTGCTGGAGCTGACGGTGCAGGAGTGGAACACCAGCTTCGCCGTCAACGCCACGGGGTCCCTGCTGATGATCCAGGAGGCGGCGCGGCGCATGGCCGCCGTCGGGGTCGGCCGCATCGTCAACACCTCATCGATCACCGCCCTCGACGGCGGCGGCACGTTCTCCAAGACCGCGTACGCCGCGTCGAAGGCCGCCGTGCTCGGGCTCACCAAGGGCGCTGCCCGGGAACTGGGCCCGCTCGGCATCACCGCGAACGTGCTGCTGCCCGGCCCCGTGGACACCGACATCATGGGTGGGCAGCTCACCGAGGAGCGCAAGGCCGGGATGGCCGCGGGCATCCCGGTGGGGCGCGTCGGTCAGCCGGACGACATCGCCGCGGCCGTCTCCTTCCTGCTCGGTGAGGAGGCCGGGTACGTCAACGGTGCCAGCTTCCAGATCGACGGCGGCAAGCTCATCCACTGACGCGGATCAGCGCTCCGCCTCGCAGACCGCGGATCCGGTTCAGCGGATCGATCGCGCCCGTGCTCGCGTGTCACCGATGGGATCCACCGCATCGGACGGCAGCCTCAGCTGGCTGGTATTCCATACAGACGGCTCCTATAGTGGCCAGATGCACTTGGCGCACCCCATCCGCAGCGTGGTGCCGTCCCTGGACGGTCCGGTTCTCGTCGCCCTGGCCGGATCCGCTGCTCCCCTCTCCGGCCGGGAGATCGCTCGGCTCGTGGGGAAGGCCTCCCACGCCGGTGTGCAGCGGGTCCTGGCTCGCCTCGCCACCGAAGGCGTGCTCCACGCGGAACGGCGCAGCAGCGCCGTCTACTACAGCGCCAACCGCGAGCACCTCGCGTGGCCGGCCGTGGAGGTCCTCGTCGGCCTGCGCCGGGAGCTGCTGCGGAGGATCACCGAGGAGGTGCAGGACTGGTCCGTGCCGGCGCAGTCGGTGGCCGTCTTCGGTTCCCTCGCTCGCGGGGAGGGCGACACCGACTCCGACGTCGACCTGCTGCTCGTGCACGCCGACGGCCTGCCTGACCGGCAGTCGCAGGTCTGGGAGGGGCAGGTGGACTCCCTGGTCGCCGCCGTCGAGTCGTGGACCGGCAACCGGACGCAGCCGTACGACGTCTCCGTGCAGGAGTTGCGGGCGCACGTGCGGGCAGCTGAACCCATCGTGCAGTCCTGGCGGCGAGAGGCCATCACCCTGGCCGGTCGGGACGTCAGCACCCTCTTGCGCAGCGTGGCCCGATGAGCCCGGCTGGACGCACCAGCGCATGCTCGCCCGCTGAGGGCCGCGTCCGGCTCGAGCAGGCGCGAGCCTTCCTGGAGGTGGCCGAGCTGGTCCTCGACGAGGCTGACGACGGACTCGCCACTCCGCAGGTCGCCGCGTCGCTCGCCGTGCTGTGCGGCATCGCGGCGTCCGACGCGGTCTGCTGCAGCCGGCTCGGGCGTCGCTCCCGCGGCCAGGACCACCGCCAGGCCGTCGATCTGCTCGCCACCGTTCGCCCGGACGGCCCTGCCATGGCGAAGGACCTTCGGCGACTGCTGGAGATCAAGGATCAAGCGCACTACGCCGCGACGATGGTTTCCGCCGCACGTGCTGAACAGGCCGTCCAGTGGGCGCGTCGTCTCCACGACCTCGCCGTTCGCACCGGTTGAGTCGCGACCCGGCCTCCCTCCGGTGATCAAGGAAGTGACAACTTCCTTGATCACCGGAGAGGTCGGGATCAGCTGTGCTGGGCGGTCCAGGCCGCGTGCAGCCGCGAGTACGGCCCCCCGGCGTGCGCCAGCTCCACCGCCGGCCCGACCTCCACGACCCGCCCGGAGTCGACGACCACGACCACGTCGGCGGCCTCCGCCGTCGAGAGCCGGTGCGCGATGGCCACGGACGTCCGCCCGCTGAGCACCCCCTCCAAGGCCCGCTGCAACCGCACCTCGGTGGCGGGATCGACGGAGGACGTCGCCTCGTCCAGCACCAGCAGGTCCGGGTCCGCCAGGTGCGCGCGCGCGAGCGCCACGAGCTGCCGTTCCCCGGCGGACAGCCGCTCACCGCGCTGGCCGACGGGGGTGTCCAGCCCGTCGGGCAGCCCGTCGAGCCAGCCGGCCAGGCCGAGGTCCTCGAACGCCGCCCGCACGTCCTCCTCCGTGGCGCCGGGCTTCCCGCGGCGCACGTTCTCGCCGACGGTCGCGTCGAAGAGGAACCCCTCCTGCGGAACCGCGACGACGCGGCGGTGCAGTTCGCGGCTGGGCAGGTCGCGCGCGTCCACGCCGCCCAGCAGCACCCGCCCGGAGGCGGGGTCCACCAGGCGGGTCACCAGCCGGGCGAGGGTGGTCTTGCCGGAGCCGGTCTCACCGACGACGGCGGTGCGCGAGCCGGCGGGCAGGTGCAGGGTGACGCCGCTCAGGACGACCTTGTCGGTGCCGGGGTAGGTGTAGGCGACGTCCTCGACGCGCACGTCCACCGGACCCGCCGGCAGTTCCTTCACGCGCTCCTTCGGCGGTTCGGGGACGGTGACGGGGGTGTCGATGAGATCGACGACGCGGCGCCAGCCGGCGAGGGCGTTCTGGAGCTCGTTGAGCACCTCGGTCGCGGCCTGCACCGGCCCCACCCACAGCTGCGCGAGGAACAGGAACGCCAGCAACCGCCCCAGGGTGATGTCGCCGTCGACGCCCAGCAGGGTGCCGACCACGATGACGAGCGCCACCACGAGCCCGGAGACGAACACACCGGTGGTGAACGTCGCCGCGGTCGCCACCTGCGCCTTCACGGCCTGCTTGCGGTGCGCCTCCACGGCCGCGTCGACGGTGCGGCGGGAACGGGCCTCGGCGGCGTGCGCGCGGATCACATCGGCGCCCACGACCGTCTCGGAGACCGCGGCGAGCATCTCGCCCATCCGCACCCGCACCCCGGCGTACGCCTGCGCCACCGGCCGCTGCAGCTTGTTGCGGATCAGCACCAGCGGCACGAAGCAGCCGAGCACCACGAGCGCCAGCTGCCACGAGTAGAAGAACATCACCGCGGTCGCCAGGACCACCTGACCCAGCGAGAGCACCAGCACCAGCATGCCGGTCTGCAGGAACGTGGAGATCGTGTCGACGTCGCTGGTGACGCGGCTGACGAGCGCGCCGCGCCGCTCCCCGGACTGGGTGAGCACCGCCAGGTCGTGCACGTGCCGGAACGCGCGGGTGCGCAGGCTCGCCAGCCCCGCCTCCGTGGCACGGAACAGGCGCACGTTCACCACCCACGCGGTGACCACGGTGAGCAGCACGACGACGGCCGCGAGCGCGCACAGCACCGCGACCCGCCCCACGTCCGGGCCACCCTCGGCCAGCACGCCGGTGTCGACGGTCTGCTGCACCGCGATCGGCACGACGAGCTTGCCGACCGTCGTGGCCGCCGCGATGGCCAGGGTGACGCCCAGGCCCTCGGCGATCTGCGGGGTCAGCTCCCGCGCGCGGCGCAGCACACCGCCGCGCCCGGCGGAACCGGCCGCCGCCCCGATGGTGGTCGCGCTCACGCCATCCCCGCCTTGTTCGCCGTTTCGTCCGCCCGGTCGCGCGCCGCGCGCGCGTACGCCGTCACCAGGTGCCGGTAGCCCGCGTCGCGGGCCTCGACCTCCGCCGCCGGCCCCCGGTCCACGACCCGGCCGCGTTCCAGGTGCACCACCTCGTCGGCCAGCGCGATCGTCGCCGGCCGGTACGCCACCACCACCACGGTCGTGCCGGAACCCGAGGCCGCCAGCCCGTCCAGCACCGCCCGCTCCACCGCCGGGTCCAAGGCGCTGGTGGCGTCGTCCAGGACCAGCAGTCGCGGTTTGCGCACCAGCGCCCGCGCCAGGGCCAGGCGCTGCCGCTGCCCGCCCGACAAGGTCGAGCCACGCTCACCGACCAGCTCGTCCAGCCCGTTCGGCAGGGACTTCACGAACTCCTCGGCGCGCGCCAGGCGCAGCGCCTCCCACACGTCGTCGTCGTCCACGCGCCGCTCGGCGGGCACGTCGTCGGCGTCCAGGCCCAGGGCGATGTTGCCGCGCACCGTGTCGTCGAACACGAACGTCGACTGCGGCACCAGTGCCGCCGCGCCCGCCACCTCGCCGGCGGCCAGGTCGCGCACGTCCACCCCGTCGAGGAGCACCTGCCCGGACGTGGGGTCGACCAGGCGCACGAGCATCCCCGCCAGCGTCGACTTGCCCGACCCGGTGCCGCCCACGACCGCCACCGTCGTCCCGGCCGCCACGTCGAGGGTGACGTCCGCGAGCGCCGGGGCGGCCTCGCGCCGGGGCGCGGGCGCCTCGTCGCGGCGCGCGAACTGCCCGGGGACGTCGGGGCGCTCGGCCAGCGGGTCGGTGGCGGGTGCGGGGTGGCGGTAGGTGAGGTCCTTCGCCGCGACCGCCAGGGGACCGGTGCCGGGGGCGGGGCGGTCCCCCCACGGGGTCGTCGCCTCCTCCTGCAGCACGGCCTGCACGCGCGCGTCCCCGGCGACGGTGCGCGGCAGTTCCGACAGCAGCCAGCCGAAGGAGCGCACCGGGAACGCCAGCAGGCCCAGCAGGTACGCGATCTGCACGAGGTCGCCGACGCCCACCGCCCCGTTCGCGGCGCGGACCGTGCCGACCACGAGGACCGCGAGGGTGCCCAGGTTCGGCAGGGCGTCGATCACCGGGTCGAACGTGCCGCGGGTGCGACCGGCGGCCACGTTCGCCGCGCGCAACCGGTCCGCGTCGGCCGCGAAGCGCTCCACCTCCTCGCCGGCCAGTCCGAGGGTCTTCACCACGAGGGAACCCTCGAAGCTCTCGTGGGCGGTCGCGGAGACCTCCCCGCGCAGCTGCTGCACGCGCGTGACCCGCGGGGACATGCGCCGCTGGTAGACGACGTTCGCGGCCACCAGCGCCGGCAGCACCAGCAGAGCCACCGCTGCCAGCACCGGGTCGGCCGCGGCCATCGCCACGCCCGCCACCGCGATGAGGACCACGACGCCGAGCGCGAACGGCAGGATGAACATCGCCTGCCAGGTGGCCTCCACGTCCGAGCTGGCCGTCGCCAGCAGCCTCCCGGCCGGGTGGGCGTGGTGCCAGGACAGGGGCAGTTCCAGGTAGCGGCGCGCCAGGGCCCGGCGGTAGCGGGCCTGCAGGGCGAAGGCGACCATGCCGGCCCAGATGCGACGCACGAGGATCGCTCCGACCGTCACCAGGGTGACGGCCATCAGCGTCGCCCCGGCCAGCCACACGTCCGCCGTGCTGACCGACCCGGAGCCGGTGACGGCGGGCACGACGACCCGCTCCGTCACCCGCCCCACGAGCCAGCCGCTGGCGGCCGTGCCCACGCCGTACAGGGCCGAGCCGATGATCGCGATGGTGAAGAGGCGTCGCTCTTCCCGGGCGCCGCGGGCCATGGTGCGCATGCCGCTGACGAAGGTGCCGCTCACTGGATGAAGCCTGGCACGGGTGCGTGCGCGGTGCTGGACGAGGCTTTCCCGATCAACCTGCGCACCTCCTTCGACTGCCGCTACTTACCTCACTCGTAAGTTGCGTCTGACGTAAGTTACGGTGGGGCCGTGGTCCCCTTCGTGCACCGCGACTCCGAACTCGCTCAGTTGACCCGCTGGTGGAACGACCCCGCAGCGGGAGCGGCACTGCTCTGGGGACGCCGACGCGTCGGCAAGACGGCCCTGCTCCAGCGGTTCTCCGAGACGACCGCGCCCGTTCGGACGATCTTCCACACCGGTGCCGGCAGGCCCGCCCGCGCCGAGCTGCAGCAGCTGTCCCGCGCGGTGCCCCCGGCGCTGCGGGGAGTGCGGGACCTGGCGAGCCGCCCCTTCGCCGACGCCGACGACCTCTTGGACCACCTCGCCCGCGAGGCGCAGGACGAGCCCGTCCTCCTCGTCCTCGACGAGTACCCGGAACTGCTGCGCTCGGTGCCGGAGCTGTCCGGGGTGCTGCGCGCCTTCCTCGACCGGCCAGCCGGCCGCGGTGTGCGGGTCCTGCTGTGCGGGTCGGCGGTGCGCAGCATGGCGGAACTGCAGGAAGAGCGTTCGCCGCTGTTCGGGCGCTTCGGGCTGCGCCTGCAGCTGCACCCCTTCGCCCCGCACGAGGTCCCCGCCCTGCTGCCCGGCCTCACCCCCGCCGAACGGGCGCAGGTGTACGCCCTCCTCGGCGGCATGCCGCTGTACCTGTCCTGGTGGGACACCGCCGACGACCTCGCCGGGAACCTGAAGCGGCTCGCGACCCGGCCCGGCGGCCTGCTGCTCACCGAGGGCGACCTGCTCCTGGCCACCGAGGTCGAGCGCGGCGACCAGCCGGCCGCCGTCCTCCAGGCCATCGCCACCGGCAGGACCAAGCACCAGGAGATCAAGGCGTGGGTCGGTGCCGAACCCAGCCGCACCCTCGAGAAGCTCATCGAGCTGCGCCTCGTCGAGCGGATCGTGCCCGTCACCGAAGACCCCCGGCGCACCCGGCGGCGCAGCTACCGCATCGCCGACAACTTCCTCGCCTTCCACCTCGGTCTGCTCGGCCGGTACCGCCCGGAGATCGAACGCGGCCTCGGGGAATCGATCCTGCCCGTCCTGCTGGACAGCCTCGACGACGCCAGCGGCCCGGCGTGGGAGGTCACGGTGCGCGACCACGTCCGCCGGCTCGCCGCCGCGGGGGAGTTCGGCGACGAGGTGGTCGCCGTCGGGCCGTGGTGGCGCGGCGACGGCACCGACGAGATCGACGTCGTGGCGCTCGCCGGCCGGCAGCGCCGGCCCGTGCTGGTCGGCGAGGTGAAGTGGCGGCGCGAGGTGGACGGGGACCGGCTGGTGCGGACGCTGCGCGCCAAGGCCGCCGGGCTGGACGTCGACGTGGAGGAGCTGCGGTTCCTCGTCGCCGCGCGGGAGGACGTGCGGGTGCGGGCGGAGGAGCCGGTGGTCGTCACGGCGGCGGACGTCTTCGCCTGATGAGCGCTCACCGGTCATGAGGCATGCATCTACTCTTAAAATGTTAGAGTAGATGCATGGAGCGAGTGGACGTCGACCGTGCCCTGGCGTCGCCCCTCGAGGACGTCGGTCGCGCTCTGAGCGTGCTCCCGGAAGACCAGTGGTTCGAGCGCAAGAGCGCCCGCGTGAGCCCGGCGAAGCTGAGCCAGGCGGTCGTCGCCTTCGCCAACGCCGAGGGCGGCACGATCGTCGTCGGTGTCCACGACGGCCGGGTCGAGGGCACCGACGCAGACCCGAGGCACCGCAACGAGCTGCAGCAGGTCCACGTGCAGCACGTCCAGCCGCCCGCCCGCGTCCACACGCGTCTGGTGCCGTGCCGCACCGACGGCGGCCGCGACGACCACCTCCTCGTCGTGGACGTCAGCCCCGGGGACGACGTGCACGCCACCACGAGGGACGACGTGTACCTCCGGCTCGGCGACGAGACGCGACGGCTCACCTACGTGCAGCGGCGTGAGCTGTTCTTCGACCGCAGGCAGGCCGGCTTCGAGTCCGAACTCACCCTGATCCGCCTCGACGACACCGCTGCCGTCGACGTCGAAGCCGCGGAGGAGTACGCCACCCGCGTCGGGCACCCGCACTGGCAGGGCCTGCTCGCGGCGCGCGGGCTGGCGCGCGACGGGCGCCTCACCGTCGCCGGCCTCCTGCTCTTCGGGCGGCACCCCGGTAGCGAACTGCCCAACGCCCACGTCCGGGCCACACGGTTCGCCGGCCGTGAGCGCGGGACGGGTGCGCGTCAGCAGGTCGTCTCGGACCGGCGGTTCGAGGGAGCCCTGCCGCGGCTGCTGGCCGAGGTCTTCGACCACGTCCGGCAGGTCCAGCCCCGCCGTCGGGCGCTGGCCAGGGGCGGGCGCTTCGAGGACGTCCCAGCCGTTCCCGAGGACGCCTGGCTGGAGGCCGTCGTGAACGCCGTCGTGCACCGGTCCTACAGCCTGCAGAGCGACCACGTGCACGTGGACGTCTTCGACGACCGCATCGAGGTCGAGAGCCCCGGCCGGTTCCCCGGGCTCGCCGACCTTCGGGACCCGCTGTCCCTGCACCGCTTCGCGCGCAACCCCCGCATCGCCCGGGTGTGCGCGGATCTGGCCTTCGGGCAGGAGTTCGGCGAGGGGATCCGCCGCATGTTCGACGAGATGCGCCTCGCAGGTCTCCAGCCGCCCCTCTACCGGCAGACGGAGGGCAGCGTCCGGCTGACGCTGTCCGCCGACCTCGGTGCACAGCCCGGCGACGACCGGCTGCCGGAGGAGACCCGCCTGGTCGTCACGGCGTTGCGGGAGGCGGGACGGTTGGGGACGCGCGACCTCGCCGAGGTCATGGGGCGCACGCGCCCGACCGCGGTCAAGAAGCTCGCCGAGATGCGCGAGCGGGGCGTCATCCGCTGGAACGGTCAGTCCGCCCGAGACCCCCGGGCCTACTGGGACCTGCCGGGGTAGCACCTGCGGGTGCACGTCGAGGGACGCGTGCGACGGAGCTCCCCGGATCAGCCGCCCGTCAGGGCCAGCCGGGCCAGCGCCACCACCTCGGGTGGTTGTGCGCCGGTCCCCGCCACCGGCGCCGTCGTCGCGGCACCCAGCTGGACGAGGACCTCGGCCGTCATCCGGCCGGCCTCGTACACGTCGGCGCTGCGCAGCGGCCCGTCGGTGCGTGCCCACCCGAGTTCGTGCAAGACCTCCACGGCGAGCGCGACGTCCCGCTGGGCGTGCACCGGGCGGCCTGCCGCGACCCCCAGCAGCAGGACCAGGCCGGCGACCCGCTCGTACTCGGCGGAACCGGCGGGCAGCCTGTCGGCCAGGTGCCGCAGCAGGGCGAGCGGGTCGTGGCGGACCTTCTTCGCCGCCGCTGTCAGGAGCAACCGGCCACGGTTCTTCCGGAGCAACCCGCTGCCCTGCAGCGCCGAGCGCAGGATCACGAGCGGCACGGCGTCGGCCTCGCGGGGTTTCGCGCCGCGCCCGCGCCAGATCCGGTCGATGGTCAGCACGTCGAACGCCGCGGCGACCACGGCCGGCGGCAGGTACCCGGCCTGCGTGAGGACGATGCCGTCGTCGCCGACCTGGTCCAGCAGCCAGCGGATCCCCGCGGTCTGCCGGGCGGCGGTCCCCTCCTGCGGAACCCCGGTGAGGTGCTGGTGCGGCAACGCCTCGCGGGCGAGGGCGACGAGGCGCTCGGCGAGGTCCGGGGAGATCCGCGGCAGGACCGCCACGAGCGCGGCGGGCACCCCGGTGGCGTCCACCCCGCCGGTGACGTCGTCGGGGAACAGCGGCCCGGCCGGCCCGGCGGCGAGCGCCTCGTCGGTCTCCTGCACCGAGAAGCCTTCCGGGTCGCCCAGCCCGTAGTACGCCAGGCGCTCGCGGTCGTCCTCGTCCAGGGCCCGGCCCGCCTGCTGCTCCGCACGCAGGTCCAGCAGCGACTGGTAGCCCCACGGCCCGCCGCAGTCCTCCGGTGGGCACGCCCGCCGGCCCGCCACGCAGCGCGGCCGCGGGTCGTCGCGGGCGGGGGTGACGGCCTCCAGCTTGATCGTGTGGTCCCAGCCGTCACCGAAGTCGTACGTGTACAGCAATCGGTCGCCGGGTTCGCCGAGCACCTGGTCGAGGCGCACGTCCGCCTCCGCTGCGCCCTGCTCGCCCTCGGCGACGTCGAACGCGGTGAGCAGTTGCGGTTCGAAGCGGTCGGCGGGGCCGGTCAACCGGCGGCGGAACGCGTGCAGGTGGCTGTTCGTCCAGCCCATCGCGGTCTGCAGCACGTCGTGGAAGGCGTCCAGGAGCAGGTCCGAGGACACCTCGAGGCGGCGCCAGATCGGCGGGCGGACGTCGTCGAGGTCGACCCGGACCCGGTACGTCACCACCTCGGGCCGCGGTGGCAGCAGGGTGGGCTGGGGGGTGGGGAACAGCCCGGGGAACAACAGGCCCCTCACCGCGGCGGCCTTGTCCGCGAGCGAGCCGTTCAGCAGGGCGTCACGCACGGCCGGTGGCAGATCGGTGTTCGGGTCGGCGTTCGGGTCGTCGTCCGGGGGCCGTCGGGGCATGCGCCCAGGGTAGGTGCGCGTCGGGTGTCCACGACCCACCCCGCCCCTCGGTGATCAAGGGAGTGGCAACTTCCTTGATCACTGAGGGAGGTGGGTGGCGAGGTCGGTGAGGAGTTCCTCCAGCACGGCCTCCTCGTCCACGCCGAGGCCGGTGCGCTCCACCTCGGCGGACAGTTCCGGGTCCCACGGCGTCGCCACCGGGTTCCCGCGCAGCGGCCGGCCCGCCGAGCGGACGGCACGGCGGTAGTCGTCCACGCCGAGCCGCCACGGTTGCGCGCCCATCGCGATCACCGAGGCGGCGATCGACAACCCGCCCCGATCCAGGTCGCCGTGGTAGCGCAGCATCGCGCCCGAGGCGAGCAGCGAACGCACCAGGAAGACCCCGGCGGCGCTCGGCCGCCCCGCCAGGCACACCAGCGAGGGAGTGCGCGCACCGAACCGCTCCAGGGCGGCGCTGAGCACGACGGGGTTCTCGCACGCGTGCACCACCCGCCCGGCCACCGGGAACTCCGCAGGTTCCGCGGTCAGGTGCCGCAGGGTGAGGACCGTCGGCAACCCGGCGGCCCGGAACGCCTCCAGCGCGCAGCCCGTGGCGGTGCTCCCCCCGGGCAGGCCGGCGACCAGGACCGTCGAGGAGACGTCGTCCAGCGCGACGCCCACACCCGCCCACACCGCACGCCGGTCCGCTGCCGAGGTGGGGGAGGGGGAACCGGTCAGCGTTGCCGCCGCGGACAGCACCAGTCCCGCCAGGGGACCGGCGTCCAGGCCGTGCGGATCGCGCACCGCGCGCTGGGCGAGGGAACCCAGCGCCTCGCCGGACGAGGGCAGCGCGGCCAGCACCGCGCGCAGGTCCGCGACGAGGCGGGCGGGGTCGTCCGCGCCGTTCAGCGCCCGCCGCAGGGACGGTGCGCTGCGCACCGACGACCACCACGGCCCCCACCGGGCCTCGCGCTCCACCAGGTCATCCAGTGGGCGGACCAGTCCTGCCCACGCCTGCCGTGCCGCGGCTGCGGCATCGGCGCGCACCACCACCGGGCCGTCGAGGTGCTGCACCGCCGACGCCAGCCCCTCTGGCCAGGCGCCGCTGCCGCGCAGCACCGCGTCGACGTCCGCCAGCCGCACCGACAACCCACCGGAGTTCCGCGGTGCTCGCCCCAGCAACCGCTCCGCCGCGGAACGCTCCGCAGCGGTGGGCTCGCGCAGCGACGCGGTCCCCGCCAAGGGTTTGCCCGAACTCAGCCGTTCGCGCACCCGCCGCCGCAGCCACGCCGTCTCCGCGCCGCCCAGCAGGGACCGCAACCGCGCGTCGCCGGGGACGTTCACGAGAACAAGTCGTCCTGCTCGACCCCGGGGTGCGTGCGGGGTGCCGGGGCGACGGCCGGTGTCGTGGGACGGGGCAGTTGCTCACGGGCGCGGCCGTCCCAGCGGAACGACGTCACCAGCACTGCGTCGATCCCCTCCCGCCGGGAGAGCTGGCAGATGCCGATGCCGGGGACCTGCGGGTAGCAGGCCCACTCCCGTTCGCTGGTCATCACCACGTCCAGGTCGAACTCGGCGAGCAGACCCAGGTAGTCGGCGCGGGCGGTGTCGTCGACGCCGGCGAACGCCTCGTCCAGGGTGATGATGCGCGGGGCGTGCGGGTTCCCCGCGGAGCGGTAGTGCGCGGAGGCGGCGGCGAACAGCGGCACGCTCGCGGCGAGGACGCGCTCCCCGCCGGATGCCGGGCCGCTGGCCGGGCGCCACTGGCCGTTCTGGTGCCGCTGCACGGCGAACCGGTGCCAGTGCCGGTAGTCCAGCGCGGTCGTCAGGTGCTCCAGCCACGTCCCCGCGGTGCTGTCCTGGCGCACCGCCTGGATGCGGCGCTGCAGGAACTCCCCCACGGCGGTGCGGTCCTCCGCCGACCAGGCGTCGGCGCTCTGCCGCAGCAACCGGCGCCGCGCCTCTGCCAGGCCCGCGGGACCGTCCTCCACCGGCAGCCACTGCATCCGCAGCCGCATCCCCGTGCTGGTGGGCCGCTGCTCCAGTTCGGCGTTCATCTGCAGCACGTGCTGCTCGGCGGTGCGGATGAGCTCCTGCAGCTGCGCGGCGACCTCCGCGACGAGGTGGTTCTCCAGCACCTCCCGCTCGCGGGCGTCCAGCAACCGCTGCCGCTGCCCGGCGTCGGCGTCCAGGTCGGTGCGCAGCTCGTGCACGGTGGTGGAGCGGCCGGCGAAGCGCACCTCCACCACGACGGCGCCCTCCGCCACGGACAGCAGCGCGGAGTTCCCGCGGCGCGCCAGGGTGTCGTTGAGCTTCTTCACCTCCGCGCCGACGGCCGCCTGGGCGCGCTCGAACTCCTTCTCGTCGAGCTCCTCGGGGATCGCGGTGTCCAGGCGGCGGGCGAACTGCACCGCCGGGCTCGCCGCCCACGGCGCCTCCCGGCCGGGGGCGTCGACGCCTGCGCCGGTCGCGGCGACGACACCGGTGCCGGTGAACCGCTGCAGGGCCGCCACGGCGGCGTCCCGGTCGGCCTCCGCCTGCGCCGACTGGCCGGTCAGCTGCTCGTGACGGCCGCGTGCCGCACCGAGGGCGAGCGTGGCGGTGGACCGTTCCGCGTCCGCCGCCGTGAGCTGCCCGGCCAGGGCCTCCAGGGCCGCGCGCACCTCCCCGAGGCGGCGCTGCAGGTCCGCGACCTCCGCGCCCGTGGTGCTGCGCAACGCTTCCAGCCGGGCCTGTGTCGCCGCACCGGCCTGCTCCCGCTCCCGCTGCACGGCGGCGGCCCGTTCCGCCTCGTCCGCGGCCCGCTGCGCCTCGGCGCGGGCGCGCACCAGTTCCGCGTGGGCGCGCCCCGCCTCCCGCAGCCGGGACCGCAGGTCGCCGGCGCGTTCGCGGAACTCCGCGACCGCGGACAGCACCGCCTCCACCGCGGTGCGTTCCGGTACCAGCCGCACGTCGCGAGCCTCCCCGGCAGCGCGCAGCTCGGCCTCCCGCACGACCGCGACGGCCCGTTCCAGCGCGTCACCGGCCCGGGTGACCGCCTCGGCGGCTCGCCGCGCCTCGCCCTCCGTGGAGGTCCGGGTGGCGTGCGCGGCGTGCAGGGGTGCCTCGTCGGGCAGCGCACGGCGTTCCGCGGCCAGCACGTCGCCGCGCCGGTCGATCCGCACAGCCTCGGCCTGCGCGTCAGCGACCTCGACGGCGAGCGCGGCCAGTTCCGCGTCCACGGCGGCCAGGCGCTCGCGCCGGGCGCTCTCCCGGGCGCCGCGCCCGACGAACTCCGCCCGGTGCTTCCCCCACCGGCCCGTGAGCACGCCGAGGCGGAACGACCCGTCCACCCCGACGGCGGTGCCCGCGCCGTCCGCGGAACCCCGGGCGATGCCGGCGAGCGCGGCGGCCACGACGTCGTCGCTCAAGGTCGCGGCCTGCGCGTCGGCGCGGTCCACGGCCGGCACGAGCACCCCCAGCAGGCTGTCCCCGGCCACCACGGCACCGGCCGTGAGCAGCACGTCGCCGTCCGGGGCGGTGCGCAGCGAGGCGTCCGGGCAGATCCAGGCGTCGAGCAGGCCGGCGGCCTCCAGGGCCGCCTCCAGCCCGGCCCGCTCGCCCTCGGGCAGGTCCGGCGCGAAGTCGACGACCTGCCACAACGGTGCTCCCGGCCGGTGGCGCCGGTCCGCGGGACGGGTGCGGGGGACGTCCGGTGCGGTGCCCTCCCCGGCCAGCAACCGCTCCCGTTCCGCGCGCAGGTCGCGGACGCGGCCGGTGAGGTCGCGCACGTGCAGTTCCGCCGCAGCCCGTGCCGCCGCCAGTTCCCGCGCGGCACGCTCGTGAGCGGTGTCCGCGGCGATCCCCAGCGGGGAGCGCCCGTCCAGCGTCGCCGTCCACCACCGCGTCTCGTCCAGGACGCCGGCGGGGTCGTCGAGGACGAGCTCGGTGGCGGTCTCCAGGGCGGCGCGGGCCGCGTCCAGGTGGGCGGTGGCGGCCGCCTCGACCGCGTCCTGCGCCTCGGTGGCGCGGGCGGCGGCGGCGTCGGCGTGCGCGGTGGCCCGGTCGTGCTCGGCCTGCCCGGCGGCGACCCGTGCGCGCGCCGCGTCCAGTTCCCGCAGCAGCACGCGCACGTGCTCGGCCTCGGTGCGCCGCCGCTGCGCCACCTCCAGCAGCACGGCGTGGTGCGCCTCCGCGTCGACGTCCCCGGCCGCGGGGTCGGGGGTTCCCGGGTGGCGGGGAACGCCGGCGTCCGTGGCCGCAGTGCGCAGCGCCTCGTCGGCGGCGGCCAGTTCCGCGCGGGCACGCTGATCGGTGCCCTCCCGCTCGTCCAGCCGGGCCCGGGACGACGTGGAGCTCGCCGCGGTGGCCTGCGCGGTGCGCCGGGCGTCGGCGGCCGCGGTCGCCGCCAGCCGCGCGGAGTTCTCCGCCTCGGCCAGTTCGCTGATGCGGGTGTCACCGGCGAGGACGCGGTGCTCCTCGTCCAGGCGCGTGCGCTGCCGCTGCATCTCGTGCAGGTCGCGCTCAGCGGCCACCAGCCGCGCGTCGGCCTCCTCGCGGTCGGTCGCGGCGCGGCGCAGGTCGCGGCCGTGCCGCTCGTAGCGCGAGTGAGCGGTGAGCAGTTCACGCGTGCGGCGCTTCGCCGCGGCCCGGGCGTAGCGGCGGTAGTGGTCCTCGAACGCGGCGGCCGCGTCGCGCGCCTCCAGCACCGCCCGCAGGTCGTTCCGGTCGTCGTCGAGGGTGCGGAACGCCTCGGCGACGTCGGCGAGCACCCCCGCGTCCACCGGCGGCAGCGCCTCGGTGAGCGCCGCCGACAGCGCCCGCTCGTCGGGGCGCTTGGTCAGCTGCGGCTGGCGCAACTGGATCAGCAGGTCCACCAGGGCGCCGTAGCGGTCCTCCCCCAGTCGGAAGAACGTCTCGTCGACGTGACGGCGGTACGCACCTCGCGAGTCGAACACGGTGCCCGACGCGCCGAGGGCGTCGACGAGCCGGTCGCGCGGCAGTGCCGTGCCGGTGCGGTCCACCAGGTGCAGGTCCTCCCCGCAGCGCGCGGTGGTGGAGAAGAACCAGTGCCGGGCGACGCCCCTGCCGGTGACGGCCTTCATGCCGCACCCCAGAGTGCGGAACTCCTCGGTGCCGTCCGCGCGGACCCGCCCCAGTTCCAGCCAGGTGTACCCGGTGCGCTCGGTGTGCGGGTGCGCCCCGCCGAGCAGCAGGTTCCACTCCATGCGCTTGCCGCGGTCGCCGTCCGGCTCCACCCGGTGCGCGGACAGGTCCGCGTCCAGCAGGAACGGCAGCGTCAGCGCCAGCACCTTCGACTTGCCGGCGCCGTTGTTGCCGCGCAGCAGCAACCGGCCGTCGTGGAACCAGAACTCCTCGAGGTCGTAGTGGTACAGGTCCACCAGGCCCGCGCGCAGCGGCTGCCATCGTGAGCGCGACGGTCGGGGCGGTGCGGGGTTCACGGTTCCTCCGGAGGAGCGGGGGGCGGGGGAACGGGACCGCGCAGGGCGTAGCGGTGCAGCGGCGGCAGGGCGCTCACCGCGCCCGGCACCACCCGCACCAGGCGCAGTGCCGCGAGGCGGTCGACGGCGTCGGCCACCAGGGCGATCTCCGCGCCGGGGTCGGCCGAGCCCTTGCGCCAGTTCGGGCGGTTCTCCTGCGCGAGCCGGTGCACGTGCCGGCGCAGTCCGTCCAGGGAGACCGGCTCCGGGTCGCGCGCTGTGAGCAGCTCCGCCACCAGCAGGGCGACGTGACCGCCGGTGCCGTCCTCGGGCATGCGCAGGTCGGTGAGCTCGTCCGCCGGATCGACCATCGCGATGCCCTCCGCGCGCACCTCCGCCACCAGCCCGGTGAACTCCTCGATCCGCCGGCACAGGGCTGTGCGCTGGCTCGTCAGGTACGCGGCCTCCTCGGCGTCGAGGTCGGTGTGCAGCAGCACCGGGTCGTCCAGCAACCGGCGGGTCAGACGGTGCCGCACCGCGCGGGTGCGGGCCTCCTCCGTCAGCGGTGGCGGTGCCGCGATCAGCGCCTCGAGCCGTTCTCCGGGGTCGGTGGCGGGAACGGTGGAGGGTCCGCGCTCGGCGGCGAGCAGGCTCGCCAGGACGCGCCGGTCCACGTCGTACAGCACGTCCCCGGTGGCGCGCACGAACGTCTCCTCGTCACCGCTGACGCGCCGGACCACGCCCATCTCCAGCAGGGTCCGCGCGACGGCCGCCAGGTCGCGGCGCTCCTCGGCCGTCTGCAGGGAGAACTCCACCCCGGTCGCGGCGAGGTCGGGGTCCGCGGCCTGCAGCAGCACCTCGTCGGCCAGCACGCCCAGGGTGACCTGCGCCTCGGAGCGGGACAGCACCGCCAGCGCCAGGCAGAGCAGCACGTACCGGCGCCGGGAGAACGGCCGCTTCTGCCCGTCCAGCAGCGGGCGGGTGCCGTCGCCGGGGTCGGCGGGAACCTTCTCCAGGCGGGCCAGTTCCGGGTCCACGATCAGGCGCCAGCCGGTGTTCACCTCGAACCACGCGCGCAGGACGTCGGCGTGCCGGCGCACCAGGGGGAACTCGTCCTCCGTCGGGCCCAGCAGGGGCCGGCGCAGCAGGGCGCGCGCCGCGCGGCGCTGCTCGTGGACCCGTTCCGCCTCCAGGCGGTCCAGCAGCGGCCCGCTCACACCGGCGCCGTCCCCGGGGCAGGCCCCGCAGCGGCTTCGGCGATCTCGACGAGGCCGTCCGGCAGGTGCAGCGTGCCGTGCTCGGTGCGCACCGCGACGACGCCCGCTCCCGGCAGCAGGGTCAGCCGCACCCGCAGCGAACCGTCCGCCGACGTCACCTCGCTCACGGCACCCGCCTCGCCGGGTCGGCGCGCGGCGACCGCCCGGCCCAGCAGGTCCAGGAACACGGGGAACGCCGCGCCGGACAGTTCCGGCAGGTCCGACAGGCGCCGTTCACCGGACGTCAGCAGTTCCGCGCGCGCCGCCAGCAGCTGCTCGTGCTCGGCGGCGGCCAGCTGCAGCAGGTGCCGCCGCCGCGCCGAACGGTCCTCCACGCGAGCGGGGCGCCCGCGGCGCTCGTGGTGGCCGGTGCGGCGGAACTGCGGGCTGATGCGCAGCGGCTCGGCCTGCGCCCACGGCAGGACGGTGCGCGACGGGTCGGCCTCCCTCGCGGTGAGCGTCTCGCCGTCGATGCTGAGGTGCCGGGCGGGCGCCAGGGCGAAGGCGCTGCGCCACAGGCGGTGCCGCGCTTCGTCGTCGGGAGCCTGCGCGAACCACAGCGCCAGCCGGCGGAAGTCCGCCGAGCGGTCGGAACGGCCCGAGCGGCGCTCGTTGAGGGTCGTGACCGCGCGCAGCAGTTGCGGAACCGCGGAACGGGCCCGCCCGCGCAGCAGGTCCTTCTGGCTGGGCGTCTCGCGCGAGCCGACGAACCACCCGTGCAGTCCGCGCCAGCGCCGGTGCCACGCCTCGTGCACCCGGTTCACCTCCCGGGCGCGCTGGAGATCGGCGTCCGTACCCTCGCCCGGCGCCAGGTCCGCGGCCTCGCGCGCCGCCACCGCGTCCAGCAGGTCCCGCACCCCGGCGTCCTCCGCGGTGGCGACGAGGCCGCTGATCTCCGAACCCGTGGTGACCAGGTCCGAGACGAAGCGCTCCAGGTACTCGATCAGCCGGTCCTTGTACGCGACGAACGCGTCCGTGTCGGCGTCCTGCAGGTCGATGGAACGCTGCATCGACGCCAGGAACTCCGAGGCGTTCTGCGCCAACGACTCCAGTCGCTGCATCAGCGCCGCCAGCAGGTGCGCGGCGCGCGCCACGTCCGTCGCGTCCTCGCGCAGCAGCACGACCAGGGCGCGCAGGTGCTCGGCGATGTCCTCCAGCGCCACCGCCTGCAGCGCACCGCGCCGGCCCAGCGCCTCCTCGTACACCACCAGCGCCCGCTCGGCGGCCTGACCGGCGGGGGTGAGCTGGTAGAGGTAGCGGGCGCGGTGAAAGTCCTCCACGCTCGTCACCCGCCCCGTGTCCGGATCGGCGCGCAGGTTGCCCCAGCCGACCAGCTGGGTCAGGGCGCTCTCCACCGCCTCCTGGCCGGGACTGCTCCCGGTGCGGTCCAGCTCGGTGTGCACGTCCTCCGGGCGCAGGTGCAGCGCGTAGCGCTCACGGGCCTCGGCGAAGACGCCCAGCACGGCGCGGTAGGTGGAGGCGTTCTCGGCGGCCAGGTGCGCGAAGGGGCGTGCGGTCCCGCTCATCCGGCCTCCCGTGCTCGAGGATCGCCATCGACCCTACGTCGTCCGCGCGGGTGGGGAGCCGGGTCCTCGCCGACGGCGGGTGCCGCGGTCGCGAGGTCCAGCACGAGGCCACCGACAACCACGACCACCCCGGCCCACACGAGCACCCCGGGCACCGGCCCGCCCAGCAGCACCCCGCCGCCCGCGGCCGCCACCGGCGCCACCCCGGTGAGCAGCCCGGCGCCGCCCGCGCCGAGGCGCCGGACGGCGGAGTACCAGAGCACGAACGCCACCGCGGTGACGCCGACGGCGAGGTGCGCGGTGGCGAGCAGGTCCGCGGTGGTGAGCCCCAGGACGGCGCCCGGCTCGTCGACGAGCACCGCGAGGGCGCCGAAGCCGAGCGCCGCCATCCACGTGGTGTGCACGGACACGCCCCACGCGCCGTGCCGGCGCAGCACCGGGACGGCCAGCAGCGTGAAGGCCGCCTCGCAGGCGAGCACCACGAGCGCCCACGCCAGCCCGGCGCTGTCGCTGCGGCCGAACCCCTGCACCAGCGCCGCCCCGGCGGTGACGACGGCGGCCGCCACCACGGCGCGGGCCCGCGGACGGCGGCCCTCCAGCAGCGGGCCCAGCACGGCCAGCAGCAGCGG
Source organism: Kineococcus sp. G2 (assembly GCF_037154035.1). Lineage (NCBI taxonomy): Bacteria > Bacillati > Actinomycetota > Actinomycetes > Kineosporiales > Kineosporiaceae > Kineococcus > Kineococcus sp. G2. The sequence goes on from NZ_JBBBEM010000062.1 coordinate 38,058, forward strand.
CACGCTCGCCACCGCGACGCCGAGGACGGCGGGTTCGGCGTGCTGAGCGCCCCGCACCAGCGCCACGTTGAACAGCACCAGCCCGGCCGCGCACACCGCCGCCAGCCACGCCCACTCGCGCCCGCGGGGACGGTGCGGGCGGCGCCCGACGGCACGGGCCGCGGCGAGCAGCAGCGCGGACGCGGCGGCGTAGCGCACGGCCTGCACCGTCCACAGCGGCGCGTCCCCCAGCGCGCCGGAGACGGCGGCGCTGCTGCCGACCAGCGCCATCGCGGTCGCCCCGGCGAGCACCGCGGGCCACCGGCGCGCGGGCCGGCGCCCGGCGGTTCCCCGGGTGTCGGGTTCCGGGTGGGGAGCGTGGGCGGGAGCGGTCACGGGTGGGATGCTGGCCGCGCGGTGGACCTCTCGACAGGTCCGATCGCGATCGGGTCGAGTGGACCGGTGGTCGAGCCGGCCGGTGAGCGGAGCGGTGGTGGACGGGGCGGGTTCGGACTTCCTGTCGCTGGACGTGCGCGCCGTCCCGCGCGGGCGGATCACCGAGGAACTGGTGCGGCGGTTGCGGGAGGCGGTCGCCGACGGCCGGCTCGCGGCGGGCACCGCGCTGCCGTCGACGCGGGTGCTCGCCGCGGACCTCGGCGTCTCGCGCGGCGTGGTCGTCGAGGTGTACCGGCGCCTGGCCGACGAAGGGCTCGTCGCCGCGCGCACCGGGTCGGCGACGCGGGTGCTGGGCGGTGCCGTCCCGCAGAACCCGGTCCCGGCCGTACCTCCCGCAGGCCGGGAGCTCCCCGCGCAACCCGCCCGGTTGCCGCTGGCGGGCTCCGGCACCGAGTTCAACCTCGCGCCCGGGCTCCCCGACGTGTCGGCGTTCCCGCGCGCCGCGTGGCTGCGGGCCGAGCGCGCCGTGCTGCGCGGTGCCACCACCGCCGACCTCGGCTACGGCGATCCGCGCGGCCACCCGCGCCTGCGCGCGGAACTGGCCGGGTGGCTCGCCCGCACCCGCGGGTTGCGCGTCGGCGCCGAGGACGTCGTCGTGGTCACCGGGGTGGCGCAGTCCCTCGCACTGCTCGCGCAGGTCCTGCGCGGCCGGGGGCAGACGCGCATCGGCGTGGAGGACCCGGGTTCGCGCGGCGCCCGCGACCAGCTCGCGCACTGGGGTCTGCAGCCGGAACCCGTCCCGGTCGACGCCGACGGCGTGCGGGTCGACGCGCTCGCCGCCAGCGGTGCCGGAACGGTGCTGCTCACCCCCGCGCACCAGTTCCCCACCGGGGTGGTGCTCGCCCCGCACCGCCGCCGCGAACTCCTGCGGTGGGCCCGTGCCGGGAACCTCGTCGTCGAGGACGACTACGACGCCGAGCACCGCTACGACCACGCGCCCGTGCCGGCGCTGCACGCCTCCGCCCCCGAGCACGTCGCCCACACCGGCAGCACCTCGAAGACCCTGGCGCCCGGTGCACGGATCGGCTGGCTCGTCGCACCGCACCGGTTGCGGGCGGACCTGGTGGCGGCCAAGCACGCCGCCGACCTCGGCAACCCCGCCCTGCCGCAACTGGTGCTCGCCGAGCTCATCGCCACCGGTGAGCTGGAACGGCACGTGCGCCGGGTCCGCACCCGTCAGCGACTCCGGCGCGACGCGCTCCTGGCGGCGCTGCACCGGCACCTGCCCGGTGCGCGGGTGCAGGGGATCGCGGCGGGCCTGCACCTGCTCGTGACGCTGCCGCACGCGGAACCCGGCGCGGACGTGCGGATCGCTTCCCGCGCCGCCGAGGCGGGGGTCCTCGTGCATCCGCTGTCGTGGCACCGGGTGCGGCCGGGGCCACCCGGGCTGGTCCTCGGCTACGCGGCGAGCACCCCCGACGGGCTGCGCGAGGCGGTGCGGCGGATCGCGCCGCTCGTCACCGCACCCTGAACCGGGCCACCACCCCGCCCGGTTCCGCCCGGGGTTCAGCGCGAGCGCACCCACTCCTGAAGCGCCTGAACCGTCAGCGGCCGCGAGAAGAAGTACCCCTGCACGTAGTCGCACCCCATCGCCGCCAGGGCGTCGAGCTGCGCCCGCGTCTCCACGCCCTCCGCGACGGCGCGGACCCCGACGCCGTGGGCGAGCTGCACGCAGGTGCGCACGATCGCCGTGTCGCCGTCGTTCACGCCCAGGCCGGTGACGAACGAGCGGTCGATCTTCAGCTCGTCGACGGGGAAGCGCTGCAGGTACGTCAGGCTCGCGTACCCGGTGCCGAAGTCGTCCACGGCGATGCCGACACCGAGGTCCTTCAACGCGGCCAGCGTCGCCGCGGCGGCCTCGGGGTCGTTCACCAGCGCGGTCTCGGTGACCTCCAGGACCAGCAGGTGCGGGTCCAGGCCGTGGCGGTTCAGCGTCGCCGTCACGGAACCCACGAGCCCGGGGTCGGTGAGCTGCCGGGTGGACAGGTTCACCGCCACCTCGATCGCGGGGGTTCCCGGGTCGCGGGCCCAGCGGGCCGCCTGCTCCACCGCCGTGTCGAGGACCCGCGCACCGAGCTCGCGCACCAGGCCGGACTGCTCGGCCAGGTCGATGAACTCCACCGGGGCCAGCAGGCCGCGCACCGGGTGCTGCCAGCGCACCAGCGCCTCCACGCCCGCGACGGAACCGTCGTGCACGGCGACCCGCGGCTGGTAGTGCACCCGGAGCTCACCGTCGGCGATGCCGCGGCGCAGCTCCCCCAGCAGGCGCAGCCGGTCCACGGTCGCGTCGGTGCGGTGCGGGTCGTGCACCTCGACGCGGCCGCGGCCGCGGGCCTTCGCGCGGTGCATCGCCACCCCGGCGTCGTGCAGCGCCCGCTCCGCCGAACCCGGTCCCGGCGCGGCGACCACGGCACCGATGCTGGCGGAGACGACGACCTCCAGGCCGTCGAGGACGACCGGGGCGGTCAGCGGTTCCAGGAGCCGTTCGGCCAGTTCCCGGGCACCGTCGGCGTCGCAGCGGTCCACCACCACGAACTCGTCCGCGGACAACCGCGCCACCGTGGCGGACTCGCGCACCGACGTGCGCAACCGCTGCGCCACCGTCACCAGCAGCTCGTCACCAGCGGGCGTCCCCAGGCTCTCGTTCACGACGGTGAAGTGGTCCAGGTCCACCACCAGCACCGCCACGGGAGAACCCGGCCCGGCCAGCGCCGACGCCAGGTGCCCGGTCAGCCCGGCGCGGTTCGGCAACCCGGTGAGCGGGTCCTCCAGCGCGCGCCGGCGCGCGTCCGCTTCCGCGGCGGCGCGGCGGTCGTCGGCCTCCTCCACGCGGTGCAGCGCCGCGATCAGCTCCTGCTCGTGGGCGCGCCGCTCCGGGGCGCTGAACACCACGATCCGCACCTCCGCCTCCGCCCCGCCCCGCGCGGGGACGCGGGTGGCGGTGACGAGGGCGGGCAGGCGGGAACGGTCGGCGGCGACGACCTCGACGACGACCTCGCTGACGCCCCCGGTGGTGCCGAGCTGCGGCGCGGAGTGCGTCGACCACAGGATCCGGTCGCCCACCGGCAGCAGGCGCCCGAACGCCGAACCCACCAGGTCCTCGCGCCGGTGCCCCGACCAGGTCAGGAACGTCTCGTTGACGCGGGTGACCACCCCGCCGTCCGTCGTCGTCAGGTACCCGCAGGGGGCGTTCTCGAACAGCGCCTCGAAACCGCCGGGGAGGCCCTCGGCGGGTGAGGAGGTGGGGGTGTCGACGGCCGTCACGGGCGGCCGGGCAGGTGCGCCAGGACCACCGACGCCGTCTCCGCGGGCGCGCTGACGTGGGGGCAGTGCCCGGACGCGTCCAGGTCCACCAGCGTCGCGCGCGGCAGCCGTGCGGCGACCTCCCGGGTCGCCGACTCCGGGGCGAGGGCGTCGTCGCGGCACTGCAGGACCAGCGTCGGGACCTGCACGCGGGTGAGCAGCTCGCGGGAGTCGGCGAGGAACGTGGCCCGGGCGAAGTCGCGCGCGGTGCCGGGGTGCAGCCGGCGGAACGATCCGGCGAACTCCTCACCCAGCTCCGGACGGTCCGGGTTCCCCATGATCATCGGCCCGACGGCCGCGGTCCACGCCAGGTAGTTGTGGTCCAGGGAGGCCAGCAGCTCCTCGACGTCCTCGGTGGAGAACCCGCCGTCGTAGCCGGTCGCGGGGTCGTCGGTGTACCGCGCCGACGGGGCGAGCATGACGAGCTGCCGGAACCGCTCCGGGGCGCGCAGGGCGGCGCGCGCGGCGATCATCGAGCTGACGCTGTGCGCGACGACGACGACGTCCCGCAGGTCCAGCTCCTCGCACACGTCCACGAGGTCGTCGGCGTACCCGTCGAGGGTGGAGTACCGCTCGCGGTCGTAGGTGCCGGCGTCGAACCGTCCGGCACCGGCCTGGTCGACGAGCACGACGCGGTGCTCACCGGTGAACGCCGGCAGCAGCGGCCGCCACACCTGCTGGTCCGATCCGAACCCGTGCACGAGCAGCACCACCGGGCCGTCGGGGCGGCCGTGCACGGTGACGTGGTGGCGGGCGGCCGCGGAGCCGGAGACCGCAGCGGCGGGGGGAGTGCTCACGACGGCGTCCTTCACGGAAGGTGGTGGGCGGCGCGGGGTCCCGGCCGACCCACCCGGTGTCGGCCGATCAGCGCCGCGACTTGAGCGGCGAACGGGGAAGCGGGGGCGGCCCCGCGGCGTTGAGAGGAGTGGCGGTGCTCTGCCGCCGTTCCCCAGCCAGGAGGCACCTGTGAAGGGCGATCGCGTGGAGGTCGTCGTCGACGCCGGCGGCGACACCCGGACCTACGAGGTGGCGGCGACCCGCGCGGGCCGTCGCGTGGAGGTCGCGCACGGCCGCGGCCTCGTGGAGGTCACGGAGGTGACCCGGGGCGGCACTGCCGTGCGGACCGCCCGGTTCATGGCGGCGCGCGTCATCGCGCTCGTCGAGCACCCCTCGCCGCGCGCGGCGGCGGAGGACGACGACGAGACGGTGACCCCGCTGCGGGTCACCGCCTGAACGCACCGGCCCGCCGCGGCGGCACCCGGGCCGGGGTGCTCGCGGCCGCCGTGCTCACCGTCGCCGCGGCGGGCGTGGTCCACGCGGTGACGGCGGAACCGCCCGCGCGCCGGGTGCGCTGCGGGGAGGTGCTCACCGCCGACGTGCGCCTGGCCGCCGACCTGCGGTGCGACGGTCCGGGCGGTCTCGTCGTGGCCGCCGACGGGGTCGACGTCGACCTCGACGGCCACGCGGTCACCGGCCCCGGCCTCGTCACGGGCCGCTCCTCCGCCGCGCACGGGATCTCCGTGCGGGCCCGCGGCGCCACGGTCCGCGACGGCCGCGTCGACGGCTGGGACGTCGGGATCGACGTCGTGGCGCGCGGTGCCACCGCGGCCGTGCGGGACGTGCGGCTGGAGGCGGACGGCGTGGGTGCGGCCGTGGGCGAGGGCAGTTCCCTGTACGTCACCACCTCCCTGCTGCGGGGCAGCAACACCGGCGCCACCGCGCAGGGGACCCTCGTCGTCGACCGCTCCCGCGTCGAGGAGAACTTCACCGGCGTCGCCGTCCAGACGGGCGAACCGGGCGGGCCGGTCACGCTGCGGCGCACCCTCCTGCGGCACAACCACATCGGCCTGCTGTGCCACCGCCCGGGTTTCCTCGTCGAGCGCAGCGCGTTCGCCGCCAACGACACGGCGCTCGTCACCAGCGACTGCGCGCCGTGGACGGTGCGCGAGTCCGCCTTCACCGGCAACGCGCTGCACCTGTGGCTGGACGAGTCGCGCCCCTTCACGTTCGCCTGCACCTCCTTCACCCCGCGGGACGTGCCGCAGGAGGTGCGGGTGCAGCCGTGCGCGGCGCGCACCGGCGCGGTGCTCCGGGCGGGGACCGCTGGCGGGTGAGGTCCGGCAGGACCACCGCCGTCGATTCCGAGGGACCCCACTTATCGCTGTGCCGAGAGGTGATCCGCGGACCTGACCAATCCGCTGCGCACCGTCGCGCAGACCGTGGACGCCGACGTCCTGCTCGCGCTCAGCCGTGCTCGACGGCCGCTGAGCGGTGCGGCGGTCGCTCGCCTCGCCGGTCGCTCCCACGCCCGGACCCGGTCCTGCCTGCACCGCCTCGTCGAGCACGGGCTCCTGCTCGCGGAGGACACCGGACCAGCCGTCCTGTACCGCCTGAACCCCGATCACGTCCTGGCCGGCCCCGACAGCGACGTCGACCTGCTGCTGGTGCGCAGCCACGGTGTGGACCCGGACGGGGCCTGGGGGGAGCAGGTGCACAGGACCGGATCGGAACTGGAAGCCCTCACGGGGAACGCGGTGCAGTTCGTGCAGGTCACCGACCACCAGTTCGCCGAAGCCGTGCGCCAGGACCAGCCGCTCGTCGCGAGCCTGCGTGAGGACGGCCGCGTCCTCGTCGGCCTGTCCCTCTCCGAACTGCTCCTGCGGGAACGCCGACGTGAGCGCGCGCACGACCCGCACCGCCGTCCTGCGGCGTGCGCAGGAGCTCGTCGACGCTGCGAGGTCCGCGGTGCGGTGAGCCCGCTCCACGGCTTGGAGCGCTCCGCTCCGGCACCCCTCAGCGCGTGGTGGCCGCGAACCGGTCCGGGCGGAACGGCTCCAGCAGCGGAACGCGCTCGCCCAGCACCTCGCGGGCGGTGAACTCGCCCAGGACCAGCCCGAGGGTCGCGCCGCTGTGGGTGAACAGCACGTGCAGGCCCGCCACGCCGGGCACCTCGCCCGCGACGGGCTCGCCGTCGCCCGGGATCGGTTTCGGGCCGACGCCCCGGCGCGTCACCTCCAGCCGCGGGTTCCCCGCCAGCACCCGCGACGCCTCCGCGAGCAGCCCGTCGACCGTCGAGGCCGCCACCGCGTAGTCACCCTCGCCGCGCACGACGACCTCCTCCTCCGACCAGGCGGAGTCCAGCACGAACGTGCCGTGCGGGGTGGGGCGGATCGCCACCCGCGGGGTGTTCAGGACCGCGCGCAGCGGGTGGTCGATCCGCTGCGTCTCCAGCAGCAGCGCGACGGGGGAGGCGTCGGGCAGTTCCACGCCCAGGGCGGCCAGGTCGCGCGGTACCCGCGCACCCGTCGCCCACACCACCGCGTCGGTCCCGAAGGTGCGCCCGGAGGCGGTCTCGACCCCGCTCACCCGGTCGCCCGAGACCACGGGGCGGGCACGGCCGACGCCGGTGTGCACCTCACCGCCGGCGGCGCGCACCTGCTCCAGCAGCGCCTCGACCAGCAGCGGCAGGTCCACCCACCCCTCGCCGGGGTTGAACACCGCCCCCTCCTCGGCGACGGCGGTGACGTCCACGCCCGGCGCCCACGCGGCGACCTCGTCGGGCGCCAGCCACACCGAGTCGTAGCCGGTCGAGAGCTCGTGCGCGTGCCGCTCGCGGTGGCTCTCGCCCGGTCCGGCCCACGTCAGCCCGCCGTCGAAGCGGACCCGGTCGTGCAGGCCCGTGCGGACGGCGAACGTGCGGTAGCGGTCGATGCCCACGGTGCGCAGCCGGTGGTAGGCGTCGCTGCGCGCGCCGGCGGAGTTCAGCCACGACAGGGAGCGCCCGCTGGCGCCGGAGGCGATGCTCGCCTCGGTGACCAGGTCGACGCGAGCGCCGGCGCGGGCCAGGTGGGCGGCCGTCGAGATGCCCAGGACACCCCCGCCGACGACGACCACGCGCGGGGAACCACCGCGGGTGGTGGCCGGGAACGCGGTGCTCACCGCGGCCGGGCGGGACGAGGAGGGCGTCTCGGTGCTCACCACCCCATCCTCACCCCTCCCCGCAGCACCCCACCCCCCTCGGTGATCAAGGAAGTTGCCACTTCCTTGATCACCGAGGGGGAGGGTGGGCGCAGGTAGTTGCGCTTTGAAGGAAAGAGGGGCTATGGTCGACCTAGAAGTTGAACACTCAACGACCTGGGGAGACCACCATGGCCTGGTTCGGCCGCAAGAACGACACCACGAGCACCGCGAACGGGGCGGCCACCGCCACC
>NZ_JBBBEM010000063.1:0-1454 GCF_037154035.1 Kineococcus sp. G2
GTGGGGGAGGGGTCAGGGGGTGTGCAGGACGCCGTCGACGCGGCGGGGGATGCCGGTGAAGCCGTCCGTCAGCTCCTCGGGCAGCAGCTCGGCCGGCACGGCCTGGAAGGTCACCGGGCGCACGAACCGGCGGATCGCGCTGGTGCCCACCGAGGTGTGCTGGGAGTTCGTCGACGGCCACGGGCCGCCGTGGTGCTGCGCCCACGACACCGCCACCCCCGTGGGGAAGGCGTCGAACAGGATGCGCCCGGCCAGCGGGCGCAGCGCCCGCACCACCGTCGCCGGCAGCTCCGTCTCGCCCTCGCCGCGGTGCACGGTGGCCGTCAGCGAGGACGGCACCTCCTCCAGCGCCGACAGCAGCTGCTTCTCGTCGTCGTAGCGCACCACGGTGCTCAACGGGCCGAAGCACTCCTCGGTGACGGCGCGCGGCATCCCCACCGCGCTCGTCGACAGCAGCAGCGGCACGGCCGTGAAACCGCCCTCACCGTCGGGCTGCGCGCCGTGCGCGAGGGCCGTGACGCCCTCCTGCTCGCTCAGCTCGGCGCTGGTGCGCTCGTACGAGTCGGCGATGCCGCCGTTGAGCAGCACCTGCGCCGACGCCTCCCGCACGGCGGTGGTCATGGCCTCCACGACGGCGTCGCCGTCGGGGCCCGAGGGGACGAACAGCAGGCCGGGCTTGGTGCAGAACTGCCCGGCGCCCAGGGTGAACGAGGCGACCGTGTCGCGGCCGATCTGCTCGCCGCGCTCGGCCGCGGCGGCCGGGGTGACGACGAGGGGGTTGAGGCTGGACAGCTCCCCGAAGAACGGGATCGGGTCCGGGCGGTCCTCGATGATGCGCAGCAGCGCCTTGCCCCCGTTGACGGAGCCGGTGAACCCGACCGCCCGCACCGCCGGGTGCGCGACCAGGTCCGCACCGGCCTGCAGGCCGAAGACGATGCCGAGGGTGCCGGCGGGCGCGCCGAACTCGCGCGCCGCCGCGTCCATCACCTCGAAGCACAGCTTCGAGGTCGCCGGGTGGGAGCCGTGCGCCTTGACGATCACCGGGCAGCCGGCGGCCAGGGCGGAGGCGGTGTCCCCGCCGGGCACGGAGAACGCCAGCGGGAAGTTGCTGGCGCCGAACACCGCCACGGGCCCGAGCGGGACGAGCATCCGGCGCAGGTCCGGGCGCGGCCCCATCGGGGTCTGCCCGGCGTGGTCGATCGTGGCCTCCAGGTAGGAGCCCTCGCGCAGCACCTCGCCGAACAACCGCAGCTGGTACGTGGTGCGGGTCAGCTCGCCGTTCAGGCGGGTGGCGCCCAGCGCGGTCTCGCGGTCGGCGAGGGCGACGACGTCCTCGCGGCGCGCGTCCAGGGCGTCGGCGAGGGCGTCGAGCAGCGCGGCGCGGCGCTCGCGGCCCATCTCCTCCAGGGCGCCGGGGGCGCCCAGCGCCGCATCGCAGAGGGCCGCGACCTCCT